>CALMID010000559.1 GCA_937863915.1 uncultured Pseudomonas sp. | reverse complement strand
GCCCTTCCGCCGCCCGGTCAATACCGTGTTCCAGAACTACGCCCTGTTCCCGCACATGACGGTGGCGCAGAACATCGGCTTCGGCCTGGAGATGCAGGGCAAACCCAAGGCCGAGATCGCCGCCACCGTCGAGCGCATGCTGGCACTGGTCAAGCTGCCCCATGTGGCCGAGCGCCGCGCCGATCAGCTGTCCGGCGGCCAGCAGCAGCGCATCGCCCTGGCCCGCGCGCTGGCCAGCCGGCCCAAGGTGCTGCTGCTGGATGAGTCCCTGTCGGCGCTGGACATGAAACTGCGCAAGGACATGCAGATCGAGCTCAAGCGCCTGCAGGCCGAGACGGGCATCACCTTCATCTTCGTCACCCACGATCAGGAAGAAGCCCTGACCATGTCCGACCGCATCGCGGTGATGAGCCAGGGGCGCATCCTGCAGGTCGGCTCGCCCACCGAGATCTACGAGGCGCCCGTCAACCGCACCGTGGCCGACTTCATCGGCGAAACCAACTTCCTCACGGCAGATGCCTTCGCCAGCGGCGTGCGCCTGGCCGACGGCCAGTTGCTCAGCGCCGTCAGCCCGACACCGGGCCCGGTGACGCTGGCCATCCGCCCGGAACGCATCAGCCTGCAGGACAACGGCGATCTACAGGGGGAGGTGGAGGAAGTGGTGTACATCGGCACCGATACCCTCTACCTGCTCAAGGTCGCCGGGCAGTCGGGCTTCCGCGTGCGCCAGCAGAACCGGCTGGGTGCCGCCCAACCGCTCAAGCGCGGTGATGCGGTGCGCATCGACGTGCCCTCCGCCGCCATCCGGGTGCTGGCCGAATGAGCACGCCACGCCAACTCGCGGCGCGCCGCCAGCTGCTGCGCCGGCTCGGCCTGATCACGCCGAGCATGCTGGTTCTCGCGGTTTTTCTGGTCGCCCCGCTGGCCATCATGCTGCTGGTGTCCTTCCTCCAGCCCGGCGACTACGGCGGCGTGAAATGGGGCGAGTACTCGCCCGAGGCTTACATCAACTTTTTCTATGAGCGCGACCTGGACGACAGTCTGGTGTTCAACACCGACTACCTGGGCATCTTCCAGCGCTCCCTTGGCCTGGCCGTGATGACCACCCTGGGCTGCCTGCTGATCGGCTTCCCCACCGCCCTGTACCTGGCGCTGCAGAGCGAGAAGAAGCGCAACCTGCTGCTGTTTCTGGTCACGGTGCCGTTCTGGACCAACCTGCTGGTGCGCGTGTATGCCTGGATTTTGCTGCTGCGCAACGGCGGCCTGGTCGACAGCAGCCTCGGCCTGATCGGCCTGGGCGATGGTGCGCTGGGCATCCTCTACACCAATACCGCGGTGATGATCGGCCTGCTCTATACCTTCCTGCCGTTCATGGTGCTGCCGATCTACACCAGTCTGGAGAAACTCGACTGGCGCCTGGTGGAGGCCGCCTTCGACCTCGGCGCCAACCGTTTCCAGGCCCTCAGGCGGATCATCCTGCCGCTGGCGCTACCGGGCATGCTAGCCGGCACCACGCTGGTGTTCATTCCGGCGCTGGGCAACTACATCATTCCCGAGCTGCTGGGCGGCGGTAAGGCGCTGATGATCGGCAACCTGGTGCAGCTGCAGTTCGGCTCGGCGCACAACTGGCCGCTGGGCTCGGCGCTGGCCTTTGCCCTGTTCAGCCTGGTGCTGCTGGCGCTGCTGTTCAACGGCCTGCGCCAGCGCCGCAGCACGGAGGTGCGCGCATGAACCTGCAAGGTCCACTGTGGCGCTTCACCGGGGTACGCCCGGCCGCCTGGGTGTTCTTCGCCTTTCTCTACATCCCGATCCTGGTGCTGGTGGCGCTGAGCTTCAACAGCGGTCAGTCGGCCACCCTGTGGCAGGGCTTCAGCCTCAAGTGGTACAGCGTGGTGGCCAATGACGCGGAGATTCTGCGCGCGGCGAAGAATTCACTGATCGTCGCCACCCTCGCCACCCTGATCTCCACCTGCCTGGCCACCCTCGCCGCGCTGGGCATGCACGGCCCGCGCTTTCGCGGTCAGGGCGCCATTCAGGGCGTACTCGGCCTGCCGCTGCTGGTGCCGGACATCGTCTGCGCCGTGGCCATCCTGATGTTCTTCGCCTTCATCGGCCTGAAGCTGTCGCTGCTGACCATCCTGATTGCCCACATCGTGTTCTGCACGCCCTTCGCCTACCTGCCGATCCGCGCCCGTCTGCAGGGCATGGACCCGCGCCTGCTGGAGGCCGCCGCCGACCTGTATGCCTCGCCGTGGCGGGCCTTCTGGCGGATCAGTTTCCCGCTGCTGCTGCCGGGCATCCTCTCCGGGGCGATGCTGGCCTTCATCATCTCGATGGACGACTTCGTCATCACCTACTTCGTCGCCGGGGCCGGCTCAACCACCCTGCCGATCTACATCTTCAGCTCCATCCGCATGGGCATCTCGCCGAAGATCAATGCCATTTCGACGATCATGCTTCTGATTTCCATCGCTTTCGTCGCACTGTCCTACTACATCGGCCAGCGCAAACGCT
>CALMID010000558.1 GCA_937863915.1 uncultured Pseudomonas sp. | reverse complement strand
TCCAGTTCGCTGGCACTGGGTTCGGCCAGCAGCTGCAGGGCCTGATCGCTGTGGCAGGCAAAGATCACGGCATCGAAGCGCTCGCGGCCTGCCGGGCTTTCCAAGGTCACGCCCTGCTCGTCGCGCTCGACCCGGCTGACCGGGCAGTTGAGCCTGATACGCTCGGCAAAGCCCTTGGTCAGTGGTGCCACATAGGCGCTGGAGCCGCCCTCGATGACATACCACTGCGGACGGTTGCTGACCGACAGCAGGCCGTGGTTCTTGAAGAAACGCACGAAGAACTGCAGGGGGAATCCGAGCATGTCGGCCAGCGACATGGACCAGATCGCCGCGCCCATCGGCACGATGTAATGCTCGATGAAGCGCTGGCCGTAGCCGTTCTGGCTGAGGTACTGGCCGAGGGTGGTGTCGGCGGCGATGCGGCCCTGTTCCAGATCGCTCAGGGCTTCCTTGTTGAAGCGCAGGATGTCGCGAATCATCCCCCAGAAACGCGGCGACAGCAGGTTGCGGCGCTGGGCGAACAGGCTGTTCAGATCATGCCCGTTGTATTCCACGCCGGTGTCCGGGTCGCTCACGGCAAAGCTCATCTCCGTCGGCTTGAAGCCCACGCCCAGCTGCTGCAGCAGCTGGATGAAGTTGGGGTAGGTCCAGTCGTTGAATACGATGAAACCGGTGTCCACCGCATACTTGCGGCCATCCAGGCGAACCGGCACCGTGTGGGTATGGCCGCCGATCCAGTCCTGCGCCTCGAATACGGTGATGTCGTGTTCGCGCTGCAGCAGGTAGGCCGAGGTCAGGCCGGCAATGCCGCTACCGATGATGGCGATTTTCATGGCTGTACATCCTTGTCTGAGGCCGGTCTGGGTGCAGTCGGCTGGCTGGAAGTCGGTCGGGCCAGGCGTTTGCCGATGGCCAGTTGCAGGCGCTTGGGCAGGTGGGCGAGCAGCAGCAGGCCGGCGATGAAGGGCGTGGGAAAGGCGATTTCCTGCGGGCGTGCTGACAGGCGTCGGGCGATATGCCGGGCGGCCTTGCTCACCGGCCAGCGCAGCGGCATGGGGAAGTCGTTCTGTGCCGTCAGCGGGGTGTCGACGAAGCCGGGGCTGACCAGGGTGACGTCGATGCCTTCGTGGGCCAGGTCGATGCGCAGGCTGTCCATCAGGTAGCGCAGGCCGGCCTTGGAGGCGCCGTAGGCCTCGGCACGCGGCAGGGGGAAATAGGTCACCGAACTGCCCACCGCCACCAGCTGTGGCTGCTTACCGGCGCGCAGCAGCGGCAGGGCCGCTTCGATGCAGTAGGCGGCCGAGAGCAGATTGGCACGCAGCACGCGCTCGACCATGGCGGCCTGGAAGTCGGCCGCCTCGACGTATTCGCAGGTGCCGGCATTGAGGATGGCCATGTCCAGCGCGCCCCAGTGCAGGCGAATGCGCTCGCCGATGGCTTCGACCTGGCTGGCCTCGCCGAGATCGCCCGGCACCAGCAGCACCTGGCTTGGAAAACGCTCGCTCAGCTGTTGCAGCGGTCCGCTGCGCCGGGCGCTGAGGGCCAGGCGATGGCCCGCCGCGAGCAGTTCCTCGGCCAGGGCCAGGCCGATGCCGCTGCTCGCACCGGTCAGCCAGATGCGCTGGCTGTCGGGGCTTGGGTGATGTGCGTTCATGCCAGTCTCCGTTTCAGCCAGCGGATTGCCGCGCCCAGCACGGGCAGGTGTTCGTAGAGCAGGTTGCCGGCGTCGAAGTAGTCGCGGTGGCGGTAGACCTTGCCGTCGCTCCACTGCAGGTGGCTGCAGCCATCGACGCGGATCAGCCCGCCGCCGGCCAGGCGCGGGTGGCGGTAGCTCATGGTCCAGCGCAGGTAGCCGCTGCTGTCGCCGGTCTGGTCGAAGGCATGGAAGTCGAAGCGCAGTTCCTGCACGTTGGCGTACAGCTCGGCAAAGTACTGGCGCACGTTGGCCAGGCCGCTGATCTGGTGCAGCGGGTCGTGGAACACCACGTCGCGGCTGTACAGCTCGTCCAGCCGCTGCAGATTGCCGGCGTCGAGTTCGGCAAAGCGCCGGGCGAAGTCGCGCAGAAACTCAGACATGGACCGGCTCCAGGTTCTTGAAGGCGGCCAGGGCGCGTTCGCGGCTCTTGCTCAGGTCGACCATGGGCCGTGGGTAGCCGGCCACGCCGAACAGCCCGCCGAGGGCGTCCGGGTTGTGGATGTCGCGCTTGTTCAGGCTGGCCAGTTCCGGCAGCCAGTGGCGCAGGAAGCGGCCTTCCGGGTCGAACTTGGCCGACTGGCTGAGCGGGTTGAAGATGCGGAAGTAGGGCGCGGCATCGGTGCCGGTTGAGGCGCTCCATTGCCAGCCGCCGTTGTTGGCCGCCAGGTCGCCGTCGATCAGGTGGCGCATGAACCAGCGCTCGCCTTCGCGCCAGTCGATCAGCAGGTTCTTGGTGAGGAACATGGCCACGATCATGCGCAGGCGGTTGTGCATCCAGCCGGTCTCGCGCAGCTGGCGCATGGCGGCGTCGATGATCGGCAGGCCCGTGCGGCCTTCCTGCCAGGCGGCCAGTTCGTCCGGGGCATGGCGCCAGGCCAGGGCTTCGGTTTCGCGGCGGAAGGCGCGGCCCATGGATACCCGTGGGTAGCCCACCAGAATGTGCTTGTAGAACTCGCGCCAGAGCAGTTCGCTGATCCAGCACACGACGCCGGGATTGCCACTGGCGAACTCGCCACGGTTGATGGTCAGGGCCGCATGCAGGCACTGGCGCGGCGAGATGACGCCGGCGGCCAGGTATGCCGAGAGCTGGCTGGTGCCGGGCACGGCGGGGAAGTCGCGCTGCTGGTCGTACCACTCCAGCTGTTCATCGGCAAAGCGCTGCAGGCGCTGCTGAGCTTCGTCTTCACCGGCCGGCCAGAGTTGGCGCAGAGCCTCGCTGGGCGCTGCAAAACCGGCCACTTCGCTGGGGATGGTGTCGCTGGTGATTGGCAGCGGTGCCTGCGCCGCCGGCAGTGGCCGGCAGGCGGGCAGGGCGGTGGCCAGGCGCTGGTAGCAGACCTTGCGGAACTGGCTGAACACCTGGAAGTAGCCGCCGCTCTGGGTCAGCACGCTGCCGGGGGCGAAGAACAGCTGATCGAGGTGGCTGTGCAGGGCCACGCCTTGCTGCGCCAGATGCTCGCGGCAGGCCTGGTCACGGCGACTTTCGTGTATGCCGTATTCCTCGTTGACATGCACGGCGCTGACCTGCAGGCGCTGGCAGAGGTCACTGAGCACAGCCGGCACCTGCTGCCAGGTGTCGGCATGACGCACCAGCAGCGGCACGTTCAGGCGCGCCAGTTGCTGCTGCAGGGCGGCCAGGTTGCGCAGCCAGAAGTCCACCTTGCAGGCGGCGTCATCGTGGGCCAGCCATTCTTGCGGGGTAATCAGGTAAACCGCCACGGTCGGGCCGGCGGCCATGGCCGCGCACAGGGCCGTGTTGTCGTGGGCGCGCAGGTCGCTGCGCAGCCAGAGCAGTTGGGTCATTGCACAGCTCCGGGCAATAGCTGGTGTTCCTGCAGGCTGTGCAGGGCGTTGAGGGGGGTGACGGCCAGGCTCAGGCCGGGCATATCGTGCAGCTCATCGTGGTGAATGCGCGCCGCCGGGCCTGCCAGTAGCAGCGGAATGGCGCTGGTGCTGGCCAGGCGTGGCAGCTGCTTGCGCAGCACGCTGCTGTCCAGGCTCTGGCTGGAGTAAAGCAGCACGGCGCGTGGCTTGAGTTGCTCCAGGGCCAGGCTCAGCTCGCCCAATGGCACCGGCCAGTCGAACACTTCCACCGGGCAGTCGGCGCTGGAGGCCAGCCAGGCGCTCAGCCACAACCCGGCCTCCAGCGGCAGGCTGGAGAGGTTGAGCAGCAGCAGCGGCGCGCCGCTGTGCTGGCGGTTGTTGTGATACAGGCGGGCGCCCAGCTTGCTGCGCAGCCACGAGTGGAAGAACACCCACTCCAGCTGGCTGCCGAACTGTCCCTGCCAGCGCTGTTCCAGTTCGCTCAGCAACGGCAGCAGCAGTTGCTCGCAGAGGGTGCGCGGCGGGTAGAGGGCCAGGTTGCGGTTGAACAGATCGTCCAGCTGCCGCTCCGACAGCTGCAGCACGGCTTCGAGCAGTTGCTGGCGCTGCTCGCTCCACTGGCTGGCCTGGGGCTGCGGGGCGGCGCTGCGGCTGTTGAGCAGTTCATTGACCTGGCTGACCGCGACGCCGCGGTTGAGCCAGGTGAGGATGGCCTGGATGCGCGCCACGTGTTCGCTGTTGTACAGACGGTGCCCCTTGGGCGTGCGGCCCGGCACGATCAGACCGTAGCGACGCTCCCAGGCGCGCAGGGTGACGGCGTTGACGCCGGTCTGGCGGGCCACGTCGCGAATCGGCAGCCAGCCCTGATCCAGGGCTGTCTGGTAATCGTCCGGCAGCTGGAAGGCTTCAGATGGCATTGCGCAGACTCAGCTCTTCCGGATGGGGCTGCAGGTAGGCCTGGCTGGCCACGTAGGAGTGCGGATGGCGGCGGAAGTGGTGCTTGAGCAGCGTCATGGGCACCACCAGCGGAATGATGCCGTTGCGGTACTGGCCGATCAGTTGCTGCATCTCGGCCTTTTCCTCGCGGCTCAGTGCCGTCTTCAGGTAGCCAGACAGGTGCAGCAGCACATTGGAATGCGTGCGCCGGGTGGCGGTCTTCTTCAGGGCGGCCATCAGCAGGCTGAAATAGCGCGGGCCGATCTCCTCGGCGCTGTGCTGGCCGATGCTGCCAAGCAGGCGCCCCAGCTCGCGGTACTGCTGCGGGTGGGTGGCCATCAGCTGGTATTTGTAGCGCGAGTGGAAGTCGATGATGCCCTTGCGGGTCAGGCCGGCCTTGCACAGCTGCTGCCAGGCGGCATAGGCATAGACGCGGGTGAGGAAGTTCTCGCGCAGCACCGGGTCATTCAGGCGGCCGTCTTCTTCCACCGGCAGATCAGGGCGTGCCTGCATGAAGGCGCTGGCGTAGATGCCGCTGCCGCCGCCATCGGCCGGGTAGCCGTTGGCCTGATAGACCTTGACCCGCTCAACGCCGCAGGACGGCGACTTCTGCATGAAGATGTAGCCGCAGATATCGTCGTGTTCGGCCGCCATGCGCCGGCCGTAGTCGGCCAGCGGTTCGGTCACATCCAGTTCGCGGCGCACCGTGCCCAGCGCGCGCGGCTGCTGCGGGTCGCCCACAAGACGAATCGGCTCACGGGGGATGCCCAGGCCGATCGCCACTTCCGGGCACAGCGGCACGAACTCGAAGTGCTGGGCCAGGGTATGGCTGCACAGTCGCGACTCCTTGTGCCCGCCGTTGTAGCGGACTTCCTTGCCGAGCAGGCAGGCGCTGATGGCAATGCGGATCTTGGGCAGGTGCGCGATGGTCATGGTGGTAACCTCGATGATCTTGTACAGGAAGGTTTTTCTGTACAACTTGAGTTCATCATAGGTTTGCTGTTGTACAAGTCAACAGATTTGTACAACAGCTTGTATCGATATGTGCCAGGCGGTCGTTCGGACGTCATGACCCATGGCAAGGCAATCGCGATTAGTGCTGCCCGGGGCTTGGCAGACGCGGCGGCGCGCCGTACATAGAAGGTCTGTGTTGTTGCCGAGCCTTTGCCATGCCTGCCACCCCGCCGAAATCCAGCGAAACTCCCCCGGCGCCGCTCAAGCTGCGCCGGGTGGCCATCGATACCTACCGCGAGAACGTCGCCTATCTGCACCGCGACTGCGCCATCTACCGCGCCGAGGGTTTTCAGGCGCTGTCCAAGGTCGAGGTGCGCGCCAATGGCCGGCGCATTCTGGCCAGCCTCAATGTGGTGGACGATGGCTGCATCGTCGCGGCCGACGAGCTGGGCCTGTCCGAGGATGCCTTTGCCCTGCTCGGCGTGGCCGATGGTCACCCGGCGAGCATTTCCCAGGCCGAGCCGCCGGCGTCGATCCCGGCCCTGCACCGCAAGATTGCCGGCGAGCGCCTGACCCGTGAGGATTTCCGCGGCATCGTGCGTGACATCGCCGAGCACCGTTATTCGAAGATCGAGCTGACCGCCTTCGTGGTGGCCTGCAACCAGGGCGAACTGGACCGCGAGGAGGTGTATTTCCTCAGCGACGCCATGGCCATGGTCGGGCGCCGCCTGGACTGGCACGAGCACCCGGTGGTGGACAAGCACTGCATCGGCGGCATCCCCGGC
>CALMID010000557.1 GCA_937863915.1 uncultured Pseudomonas sp. | reverse complement strand
GTAAACTGCGCGCCAGTTTTCCCTTCTCTCCGGAGCCTTCCATGTCCCGCGTTACCCTGAGCCGTTATCTGATCGAGCAGACCCGCAGTCACAACACCCCGGCCGATCTGCGTTTCCTGATTGAGGTGGTGGCGCGTGCCTGCAAGGAAATCAGTCATGCGGTCTCCAAAGGCGCCCTCGGCGGCGTGCTCGGCAGCATGGGTACCGAGAACGTGCAGGGCGAGGTGCAGAAGAAGCTCGACGTGATCTCCAACGAGATTCTCCTCGAAGCCAACGAATGGGGCGGCCACCTGGCCGGCATGGCGTCCGAAGAAATGGACAATGCCTACCAGATTCCCGGCAAGTACCCGAAAGGCGCCTATCTGCTGGTGTTCGACCCGCTGGACGGCTCCTCCAACATCGACGTCAACGTCTCGGTCGGCACCATCTTCTCCGTGCTGCGTTGCCCGGATCGCAATGGCGCCGAGGGTGATCTCGGTGAAGAGGCCTTCCTGCAGCCGGGTACCGAGCAGGTCGCGGCCGGTTATGCCATCTACGGCCCGCAGACCATGCTGATGCTGACCCTCGGCGACGGCGTGATGGGCTTTACCCTGGATCGCGAGATGGGCAGCTTCGTGCTTACCCACGACAACATCCGCGTGCCGGAAAGCACCGCCGAATTCGCCATCAACATGTCCAACCAGCGTCACTGGGAAGCCCCGGTGCAGCGCTACGTCTCCGAGCTGCTGGCCGGCAAGGAAGGCCCGCTGGGCAAGAACTACAACATGCGCTGGATCGCCTCGATGGTCGCCGACGTGCACCGCATCCTCACCCGTGGCGGCCTGTTCATGTACCCGCGCGACGCCCGCGAGCCGGAAAAGCCGGGCAAGCTGCGCCTGATGTATGAAGCCAACCCGATGTCGATGCTGATCGAGCAGGCCGGTGGCGCCGCGACCAACGGCAGCCAGCGCATTCTCGACATCCAGCCGACCTCGCTGCACCAGCGCGTGGCGGTGTTCCTGGGCTCCAGGGAAGAAGTCGAGCGCGTTACCGCCTACCATCAGAACTGATCGGCTTCGGCGGTCTCTCGCAGGCCGCCGGCTTAGCCGGGCGTCACAGCAGGTGCGGCTGGCTTGTGCCAAGCTGGCAGCACTTCACCACAGGGAGTCCATCATCATGTCCATCCGTCGCATTGCTTTGCTGTCGTTCTGTGTTCTGCTCGCTGCCTGCAGCAAGGTCAATCAGGAAAACTACGCCAAGCTCAAGGCCGGTATGACCAAGGCCGAAGTGGAGGCTCTGATCGGTGAACCGACGGAGTGCGCCGGTGCCATTGGCCTGACCAGCTGCACCTGGGGCGACGAAAAGGCCTCGATCAGCGTGCAGTACGCCGGCGACAAGGTGATGATGTTCTCCGGGAATGGCCTGAAATGATGCGCCTGACAGCTTGCCTGCTGGCCCTGCTGCTGACGGGTTGTGCGAGTCAGGTTGCGCCGCCGGCCACGGTCGGTTCGGTTGATCTGCAGCGCTATCAGGGCACCTGGTACGAGCAGGCGCGACTGCCGATGTTCTTTCAGCGCAACTGCGCGCAGTCCGAAGCCCACTACCGTCTGCAGGACGATGGCAGCGTAGCGGTACGCAATCGTTGTCTGACTCACGACGGCGAGTGGCAGCAGGCCGACGGCCGTGCGGAGCTTCAGCAGGCGGGGCAGACCGACAAGCTTTGGGTGCGCTTCGATAACTGGTTTGCCCAGCTGTTTCCCAATGTCGCCCGTGGCGACTACTGGGTGCTCTATCTGGATGAGGGCTACCAGCTGGCTCTGGTCGGCAACCCCAATCGCGAGTACCTCTGGCTACTGTCACGGGAGCAGCAGATCAGTCCTGCGCAGCGTCAGCTGCTGCTGGACGAGGCGCACGCCCGCGGTTTTGTCACCGATGAGCTGATCTGGCGAGGCGCAAAGCCCTAATCACTGTGCGCGCCTACTCCCACGCCAGGCGCGCCAGCTGCCAGTCGCCGTCCACCAGCCACCATTCCAGCTTCAGGTCGTAGGGGCGGGCGCTGTCCGGCAGCAGGTTGTCGGCACCGGTCAGCAGCACTTGTGCGCTGCTGTAGGCGCGGTCGCTGTAGCTGCTGTCCAGGCGGCTTTCCTGATTCAGGATGCTGACGCCGATCTTCTTGTGACGCAAAAAGTACAGGGCCATGCTGCGCTGCGCCCAGTCGCGGCGGTACTGGTCTTGCGCCAGGAAATCGGCGTGCAGCAGGTCCATCACCGTGCCGGCGTCCTTTTTCTGCAGGGCCTCCTGCAAAGCAGCGGCGTTCTGTTGAACCCGTTCCAGCGGGCCTTCCTGACGGCAGCCGCAGAGTGCCAGCAAAAGGCTGAACAGCAGCAGCGTGCGGCGTGGCATGCTCATTGGTGCAATCCTCGTTATGATGCGCTGATGGACGGGAGCGCGGGTGCGCGCTCCACGCAGTGACTGGAGTGTTCACCATGCTGACCGTGTTTCCGGAAATCAAACCCTACGCCCGCCATGAGCTGCCCGTCGAGGCCCCGCATGTGCTGTACGTGGATGAGAGTGGCTCGGCAGACGGCCTGCCGGTGGTGTTCATCCACGGTGGTCCGGGTGCCGGCTGCGATGCCCTGAGCCGGCGCTTCTTCGACCCCAGCCTGTACCGTATCGTCACTTTCGACCAGCGTGGCTGTGGCCGCTCCACGCCCCATGCCAGCCTGGAAAACAACACCACCTGGGATCTGGTCGCCGATCTGGAACGCATCCGCGAGCACCTGGGTATCGAGAAATGGGTGCTGTTTGGCGGTTCCTGGGGCTCGACCCTCAGTCTCGCCTACGCGCAGACCCACCCCGAGCGCGTGCATGCCCTGATCCTGCGCGGCATCTTTCTCTGTCGTCCGCAGGACTTCCACTGGTTCTACCAGGAGGGCGCCAGTCGCCTGTTCCCGGATTACTGGGAGGATTACCTGGCGCCGATCCCGGCGGAGGAGCAGGGCGATCTCATGCAGGCCTTCTACAAGCGCCTGACCGGCGCCGACCAGATTGCCCAGATGCACGCCGCCAAGGCCTGGTCGACCTGGGAAGGCCGCACCGCCACCCTGCGCCCCAATCCGCAGGTGGTCGATCGCTTCAGTGACACCCATCGTGCCCTGTCGATCGCCCGCATCGAATGTCACTACTTCGTCAACAATGCCTTCCTTGAGAGCGATCAGCTGCTGCGCGACATGCACAAGATCGCCCATCTGCCGGGTGTCATCGTGCATGGCCGCTATGACGCCATCTGCCCGCTGGATAATGCCTGGGCGCTGCACAAGGCCTGGCCGAACAGCGAGCTGCAGATCATCCGCGATGCTGGCCACTCCGCCGCCGAGGCCGGGATCACCGATGCGCTGGTGCGGGCGACCAGCCAGATCGCCCGGCGCCTGCTCGATTTGCCTCCCGAAGAAGCATGAAGGCGCTGATTCAACGGGTACGCCAGGCTCACGTCGAGGTGGCCGGCGAGGTGGTTGGCGCCATCGATCAGGGCCTGCTGGTGCTGGTCGGCGTGGAGCCGCAGGACAGCGAAGCCAGTGCTGCCAAACTGCTGCACAAGCTGCTCAATTACCGGGTTTTCAGTGACAGCGACGGCAAGATGAACCTGTCGCTGACCGAGGTGGCGGGCGGACTGCTGCTGGTCTCCCAGTTCACCCTCGCGGCCGATACACGCAAGGGGCTGCGGCCGGGCTTTTCCACCGCGGCGCCGCCGGCGCTGGGCGAGGCATTGTTCGATCATCTGGTCGGTCTGGCGCGCCAGCAGCATGATCCGGTAGCCACCGGACGCTTTGGCGCCGACATGCAGGTGCACCTGATCAATGACGGGCCGGTGACCTTCCTGCTGGAAAGCTGAGACTCGGCGCCTAGGCGCTGATGCTGTCCAGGGCGATGCTGCAGATGCGGTTGCGCCCCTGCTGCTTGGCCAGGTACAGCTG
>CALMID010000556.1 GCA_937863915.1 uncultured Pseudomonas sp. | reverse complement strand
GCTGGGCGAGGCCAAGGCCGCCGGCTACTTCAAGGCCGATCCGTTTATCATCCGCCGCTTCCTCACCGGTGCGCTGAGCTGGACCACCACCTGGTTCCGCCCCGATGGCCCGATGACCCTGGATCAGTTAGCCGAAGAAGCTTTGTCGCTGGTGATCAAGGACAACTGAGCACATATCGACTAGGCTGAGATCACAAAAGCCCCG
The DNA here is from genome assembly GCA_937863915.1 of uncultured Pseudomonas sp. Taxonomy (GTDB): domain Bacteria; phylum Pseudomonadota; class Gammaproteobacteria; order Pseudomonadales; family Pseudomonadaceae; genus Aquipseudomonas. Next base: position 3,748 of record CALMID010000556.1, on the reverse strand, counting down.
CTGTATCTCAAGAGGCCTTGATGATTTCTCACTGGCGCCAACTGTTTCGAGGAGTGCTGCTGTCTACGCTGCTGCTTGGCAGCGTGGCTCAGGCGGCTGGGCAAGAGATCAGGGTCGGTGCCTATCACTTCCCGCCCTATGCCATCAAACCCGAGTCGGCAACGCCCTCGGGCCTGCTGCCGGAGTTGCTCGAAGCCCTCAATCGCACACAGAGCGACTATCACTTCAGTCTGGTGCCGACCTCGGTAACCCGCCGCTACAGCGACCTGCAGTCGGCGCGTTTTGACCTGATCCTGTTCGAGTCGCCGGCCTGGGGCTGGAAATCCACGCCGCACCAGAGCGCGGACCTGCATATCGAGGACGCCGAGGTGTATGTGGCTCGCCAGGAGGGTGGGCGCGATCAGCGCTATTTCCTCGATCTGGCGGACAAGCGCTTTGCCCTTTACAGCGGCTATCACTACGGCTTTGCCGATTTCAATGCCGACCCGGACTACCTCAAGCAACACTTCAAGGTGTCGTTCACCTATTCCCATGACAGCAACCTGCTGATGGTGCTGCGTGATCGCGCTGATCTGGCGGTGGTGTCGCGCTCTTACCTGGCGCTGTATTTCCGTGATCACCCGGAGTATCGCAGCCAGCTGCTGGTGTCCGAACGTGAGGATCAGGTCTATCACCATCGGGCGCTGTTGCGACCTCAGGCTCCCCTGGATGGTCCCCGGTTGCAGCGTCTGCTCGCTGACCTTAAGGATGCAGGCGTCCTGTTGCCGCTGTTGCAGCGTTATCAGCTGTCCATGCACGGTGAGTTGACTGTTGCGCATTGACCTCTTGGTCAGGAAATGCGTTAAGGTTGCACCAGGCAGGATTCGATGGGTAAGGCCATGAGCAGGACGTTCTTGTGCGCGCTGGTGTGTGTGGCGCTGCTGAGTTGGAGCCAGGAAGGCCGGGCGGCTGTGCCTGAGGTCGCCGCAGTGCCTGAAATCAAAGTCGCCAGTGTGCATTTCCCTCCCTATGTCTATGACAAAGAGCCCGGACGCGGTTTGTTGTCCCAGTTGCTCGATGCGTTGAATCGCCAGCAACAGGACTATCGCTTCGTTCCCCGTAACACTTCGCTGGCCCGGCGCTTCAGCGATCTGCGCGATGGGCAGGTTGACCTGGCGGTATTCGAGAATCCGGACTGGGGCTGGCAGGGCATCGCGGCTGCCCGTCTGGAAATGGGGCTGGAAGATGCTGAAATCTATGTAGCCCAGGCCCAGCCTGGGCGCGATCAGCGCTTCTTCGAGTCGCTGCAGGGCAAGCGTCTGGCTCTGTTCAAGGGCTATCACTACGGTTTTTCAGGCTTTGCCAACGACCCGCAGCTGTTGCGCGAGCAATACAGTGCCAAGCTGACCTATTCCCACGACAGCATCCTTGGTCTGGTACTGCGCGGACGTGCTGATATCGGCCTGCTGACCCGCAGCTGGCTGCTTGAGCGGCAGATGCGCGAGCCGGCACTGCAGGCGCAGCTGCTGGTCGGTGAGCAGGTTGACCAGACCTACCGGCATTACATGCTGCTGCGCCCGCAGGCGGCGATTACGCCGGCTCGGCTGGAGGCGTTGCTGGAGGAGTTGCGTCACTCCGGTGAGCTGCAGCGGATCTTCGAACCCTATGGGGTGCAGGTCAAAGCCCACGTAACGGATAGGTAAGCAGCAACACGTGGCAGAGGTTGACGGCCAGGTGCAGGGCCATGGCCGGCCACAGGCGCCCACTCACGTGAAAGACCAGGCCGTAGCCCAGGCCCGCCAGCACGGCGACGGCGGCAAACAGCGGGCTGAATGGCCAGTGGGCGGCGCCGAACAGCAGGGCCGTCAGGCCAATGCCGATCAGGGCGCCCAGGCGCTGCACCAGCCAGCGTTGCAGTAATCCGCGAAACAGCAGCTCCTCGGCCAATACCGCGCCGCCCAGATTCAGCGCCAGCCACAATGCCAGTTTTTCCGGCCACTTCGGCTGCCAGCCGACCACCCCCATTGCCAGGGCCGTCAGAGGGACCAGCAGCAGGGTCAACACACTCACCAGCAGCACGACCGGCCAGCGCGCGTGAGCGTGCCTGGTCTGTTGCAGCCACCAGCCGAGCAGTCCCAGACCGGCCAGCACCTTGTCCCACGACAGGCGCAGTAGCACGGGGCGGGCATCGGGGCTGTATGCCAGTGGTTCACTCAGCGGCAGCGGCGTGAAGCCCGGCAATAGATGGGCGGCCAGTGCCAGACCGGCCAGCAGGCTAACGCTATACCAGAGCCCGGACGGGATGTACGGGCAGGCCGCCAGCCACAGCAGAAACAGGCTGCCCAGCAGCAGACCGATCGGGGCAACCTGGCCCAGCACTCCGCCAATGCCCAGCCAGGCCAGCGGCAGCATCCAGTACCAGTGCGCGTATCCACGACCTTGTGTCGGCAGCATCAACGGTTCTCGGCGTCCTTGGCATCGGCCTCGGCATTGCGTTCACGGATGCGCTTGAGCTGTTCCTCGCTCAGCGGCAGCTTGCGCGCGCTGTCGCGCAGCAGCATCAGGCTGCCGACGATCGAGCCAAGCGCGAGGATGATGATCAGCCAGGCGTACCAGGGCATGGGGTTCTCCTTTGATGGTGAGTCCCACCATAACCCCGCACGCCTGCGCTGTCAGTGGCCCGGTATGCTTTGCAGGCTGCTGTCGTCCTTCAAGTCGACGCCGGACAGCTGCAGGCGCAGGGCCTGGCGGGCGAGGAAGTCCAGCTTGTGTGCGGCCAGGGCATAGGGCAGCCCCTCGGGGCGCACGTTGGAGATGCAGTTGCGCTGGCTGTCCATCAGGCCCGGCTTCGGCTGGTAGGTGAGGTAGATGCCCAGGCTGTCCGGCGAGCTGAGCCCCGGCCGCTCGCCGATCAGCACGATGACCAGGCGCGCGCGCAGGGCTTCGCCGATGCCGTCGCCAATCGCTACGCGGCCCTGTTCGGCGAGCACCACCGGGGTATTGGCCCAGTCGGTGTCGAAGTGCTGACGAAACAGATCGAGCAGGGGCAGGGCATGGCGCTGGATAGCCACCGACGACAGGCCGTCGGCGAGGACGATGGCCAGCTCCGGGGCTGGCGCTTCCTGTTGCAGGCGCGCGGTACAGGCCGCCTTTAGCTGGCGGCCTTTGTCCGGGCGCAGCAGGTAGGTGGGGCGGTCGGGTGCGTCGCTGGCGACCTGCAGGCAACGAAAGCCATGAACTTCAAGCTCGCTGCGCAGGGCGACGAAATCCAGCGGGCGGTGCACGGCATCGCGGGCCTGGGCGTGGGCCAGGCTGAACTTGAGCACTTCTGACGTCGGCAGGCTTGAACCGACTCGGCCCAGGGCGATGCGTGCCGAGGTATGGGCGCGCAGCTCGTCCCAGGGGTTGTGCTGGATCAGGTCCATCAGGCGGCTCCTGAAAGGTTGGGCAGTTGCTTGAGCAGGGCATGGCCGCGACCGATCTCGCGCAGCGCGCCGCTGGTTTCGGTGATTGCCATACGCGTCAGCCAGGCGTCGAACTCCGGGGCGCGCTTGAGGCCCAGCAGCGAGCGCAGGTAGAGCGCGTCGTGGAACGAGGTGCTCTGGTAGTTGAGCATGATGTCGGCGGCGCCGGGGATGCCCATGATGAAGTTGATGCCGGCTGCGCCGAGCAGGGTCAGCAGGCTGTCCATGTCGTCCTGATCGGCCTCGGCATGGTTGGTGTAGCAGACGTCGCAGCCCATCGGCAGGCCGAGCAGCTTGCCGCAGAA
>CALMID010000555.1 GCA_937863915.1 uncultured Pseudomonas sp. | reverse complement strand
GGCGGTGAAGAAGGTGCCGACGCCTTGCTTGAAGGCTTCGCTCAGCACCACCAGCAGGGGCAACAGCAGGAACAGGGCGAACACCAGCCAGGCGCCGGCGATCAGCAGGCGGCGGGCCAGCGCGTTGCCGCGCCGCGCACTGTTGGCGCTGGCGTTGGCAGTCAGGGTTGCGGATGTCATACCGGCCTCCTTATGGCGTTTCGATGCGGCGCTGCAGCAGGTTGATGGCCAGCAGCAGGATGAAGGAGACCACCAGCATCAGAACGCCGATGGCGGTGGCGCCGGTGTAGTCGTACTGGTCGAGCTTGACCATGATCAGCAGCGGCAGGATTTCGGTCTTCATCGGCATATTGCCGGCGATGAAGATCACCGAGCCGTACTCGCCCACGCCACGGGCAAAGGCCAGGGCGAAGCCGGTCAGCCAGGCCGGCAGCAGAGCCGGCAGCAGCACATGGCGGGCGACCTGCAGCGGTTTGGCGCCCAGGCAGGCGGCGGCCTCTTCGACCTCGCGGGGAATGTCCGCCAGTACCGGCTGTACCGTGCGTACCACGAAGGGCAGGGTGACGAAGGTCAGCGCCAGGGTGATGCCCAGCGGGGTGTAGGCGATCTTCAGACCGATGTCGGCGGCCAGGCTGCCGATCAGGCCCTTAGGCGCATAGAGCGCGGTGAGCGCGATGCCGGCCACGGCGGTGGGCAGGGCGAACGGCAGGTCGATCATGGCGTCGATGATCTTGCGGCCGGGGAAGGTGTAGCGCACCAGAACCCAGGCCAGCAGGGTGCCGATCACGCCATTGAGCAGAGCCGCAAAGAAGGCCGTGCTGAAGGAAAGTTTGAGCGCGGCGAGTACGCGCGGGGCACTGATCACCTGAATGAACTGCGCCCAGGTCAGGTCAGTGGTCTTGAGGAAAAGCGCACCCAATGGAATCAGCACCAACAGGCTGAGGTACACCAGGGTGTAGCCCAGCGTCAGCCCGAAGCCGGGTATGACGGGGGAGATACGTCGCGACATCATCTGTCCTTGCGTGGTGAAAACGGGGTGTCGTGGTCGAACCCGCACGCGCAGAAGGGAGGCTCGCGCCTCCCTTGCACGTCGCGCTCGAGTGGAGCGCTATCGGTTCAGGCTTACTGGGCCTGGTAGATCTGGTCGAAGATGCCGCCATCGTTGAAGAACTTCGGCTGGGCGGTTTTCCAGCCGCCGAAATCCTTGTCGATGGTGACCAGCTTCAGATTGGGGAACTGCTGGGCGAACTCGGCAGCCACCTTCTCGTTACGTGGGCGGTAGAAGTTCTTCGCCGCGATGCGCTGACCTTCCTCGCTGTACAGGTACTGCAGGTAGGCTTCGGCGACCTTGCGGGTACCGTGCTTGTCGACGTTCTTGTCGACCACCGATACCGGCGGCTCGGCGAGGATCGACAGGGACGGTGCGACGATCTCGAACTGATCGCCACCCTGTTCCTTGAGGGCCAGGAAGGCTTCGTTTTCCCAGGCCAGCAGTACGTCGCCGATCTGGTTGTTGACGAAGGTAATGGTCGAGGCGCGGGCGCCGGTGTCCAGTACCGGGACGTGCTGGTACAGCGCCTTCACGTATTCCTGGGCCTTGGCTTCGCTGCCGTAGTGCTGCTGAGCCCAGGCCCAGGCGGCGAGGAAGTTCCAGCGTGCGCCGCCGGAGGTTTTCGGGTTCGGGGTGATGACTTCAACGCCGTCCTTGGTCAGGTCGCCCCAGTCCTTGATGTTCTTCGGGTTGCCCTTACGGACCAGGAACACGATGGTCGAGGTGTAGGGGGTGCTGGCCTGCGGCAGGCGCTCCTGCCAGTTTTCCGGGATCAGTTTGCCCAGCTTGTGCAGTTCATCGATGTCACCGGCCAGGGCCAGGGTGACCACGTCGGCCTTGAGGCCATCGATCACGGCGCGGGCCTGTTTGCCGGAGCCGCCGTGGGACTGCTGAACGGTGACGGCTTCATGGCCCTGGGCGGTCCAGTGCTGATTGAAGGCCTTGTTGTATTCGACATACAGCTCACGGGTCGGGTCGTAGGACACGTTGAGCAGGGTGGTCTGTGCCAGCGCCGGGGCGGCGAACAGGGCGGAAGCGATCAGGCTGAGGCTGAGGGTGCGAATGGACATGGCTATCTCCTGCGTGCGGCTCTTGGCGGCACGACTCATCTGTAATTGGGGTGTTGCGGTGATGCGTTGGCGATGGCGTCTAGCGACACATTCGCTGGCAACAGCGACACAGATGCGGAGCGGTCTTGAGGTGCGTGTGCATGGTCGTGCTCTTCTTGGTCAGTGGCTCGGTTCATGTCACGCCCTCTGGTGGTCCAGTCGGGCGGGTGGAGATCGTCATCGATCTCCGCTGCAATCAGGCCGGGCGGTTGCCGGAGGCTTGCAGGCGAATCTTTTCCTTGCGTTCGATCTGAACGATCTGGCTGTTGTGCACGGTGATTTCCACCGCACCAAAGCGCAGGCCCTGCAGGGCTCGAGCGATCTCGCGCAGGGTGTCCGGGCTTTCAGCTTCTTCGTGGTGCTTGGGCTGGGCGCTCATGATGATCTCCATTGCGTTCGCCAGTCGTCGTCGCTGGCTTGGAGCGGATACTAGGGGGAGATTCATAATGCTTAAAAATACTTTTTTCTGCTTTTTATAGAATTTAAAAGAATATGAGGGTCGAGGCAGGGTTGAGTGCTGGTTATATGATTTTGGTTATAAATAAATAGATAGATATTCTTTTTAGGTTTTAAGGTGGCCGCCTAGACTGCGCTGCATCACGCCACAGCGGAGAGTCGAGATGACCACGCCCACCCTTCATTACCTGATTGTTCCTGGCTGGCAGGGTTCGCCCGAGGAGCATTGGCAATCGCACTGGCAGCGCGTGCTGCCTTCGGCCTCGCGGGTCGAACAGGCCGACTGGCTGACGCCCGAGCGCGAGGCCTGGGTCGCCGAACTTGGTCGGGCCATTGCGGCCGCACCGGCCGAGGTGGTGCTGATTGCCCATAGCCTGGGCTGCATCACGGTCGCGCACTGGGCTGCCCAGGCCGATGCTCGCACCCTGGCCAAGGTGCGCGGTGCGCTGCTGGTGGCGCCGGCGGATGTCGAACGACCCAACTGCCCGCCGGCACTGCAGGGCTTCGCGCCGATCAGCCGACAGTCGCTGCCCTTTCCCAGCCTGTTGATTGGCTCCAGCAACGACGCGGCGGCCAGTGCCGAGCGCGCTGGCGAACTGGCGGAGCAGTGGGGCAGCGGCTGGGCGATTCTGCCGCAGGCCGGGCACATCAATGTGAAGTCCGGCCACCGTACCTGGGAACAGGGATTTGCCTGGCTTTATCGCCTGCAGGCGCGCATCGAGCGTGCCGCCAGGCGCCAGGCCTGAGGAGCAGCGCATGAGTATTCCACCCACGGCAGGCCTGCTCAGCTTTGCCGAAAACGACCGCAGCCCGCTAAGCATTCGTGCCCGTGCGCTGGTGTTCATTGACCCGCGTTCGCGGCGCCTGCGCGATGAAGTTGAGGTACTGGCCGAGGGCGGGCAGCCGCTGCTGATCCGCGGCGAGACCGGCACCGGCAAGGAGCTGCTGGCCCGGCATATCCATCGCCAGAGCCAGCGCTCGGGGTTGTTCGTGGCGGTCAACTGCGGCGCCTTGAGCAAGAGCCACGGCGCTGCCGAGCTGTTCGGCCATGCCGGTGGCCGTCTGGTCGGGCCGAGCAGTCGCGCCGGCTGGCTGGGTTCGGCTCAGGGCGGCACGCTGTATCTGGATGAGATCGCCGACCTGTCACTGGCGCTGCAGCGGCGTTTGCTCAAGGTTCTGCAGGACGGCGAGGTGCAGCGCGAGGGAAGTAACCACAGCCTGCCGGTGGAGGTGCGCCTGCTCGCGGCCAGCAGCCTGGACCTGTCGCTCGCGGTGCGTGCCGGCACTTTCGATGCCGAGCTGTTTGCCCTGTTGCAGCAGGGCGAGTTGCTGCTGCCGGCGCTGCGCCAGCGACCGGGCGATATTTTACCGTTGGCCGAGTATTTCCTCGGCGTGTATGCCGACCGGCTTGATCTGCCGCTGCCCGAGTTGAGCGAGGCGGCCCAGGATGCGCTCCTGGCCCACCGCTGGCCGGGCAATACCCGCGAGCTGGAGAACGTGCTGCATTTCGCCTTGCTGGTCGGGCAGGGCGGCGTCATCGAGGTCAATGATCTGCAGTTGGCTGGATAAGGGCAGGAGGCTCGTAGTGCTGAAGAGTCTGGAATGACACCGGGAGGGTAAGCTTTGCTGTCCGTGCTTGGTGCGCCAGCCACTTTCAGTACAGTCTGACAGACCTGGTTTCGCCCTTCCCGGGCGAGTCACTTTCTTGTTGCTTGTCCAACAAGAAAGTAACCAAAGAAAAAGGACACCCGACATCCGGCCCTACGCTGCGCTCCGGGTTCCCTCGCTCCGGTGCCGCTCCGGGGGCC
>CALMID010000554.1 GCA_937863915.1 uncultured Pseudomonas sp. | reverse complement strand
ATGTGCTGGCGCAGGAGGGGCGTATCCGCGATGCCGTACAGCGTCTGGCCCAGCATGGCTGCGAGGTCACGCTGTTCATTGATGCTGATCCGCGTCAGATCGAAGCGGCCGCGCGTATTGGGGCGCCGGCGATTGAGTTGCATACCGGGCGTTATGCCGATGCGCAGACGCCGGCGGAAGCTGCACGTGAGCTGGCGCGTATCCGCGAAGGCGTGGAGTGCGGCCTGACCCACGGTCTGATCGTTAATGCCGGGCATGGTCTGCATTATCACAATGCCGAGGCCGTTGCGGCGATTGCCGGGATCAATGAGCTGAACATTGGCCATGCCATTGTCGCTCATGCCCTGTTCGTTGGTTTCAAGCAGGCGGTGGCTGAGATGAAGTCGCTGATTGTGGCGGCCGCGAGCGAGCGTTGAGGCTTTGTGTGAGGCATGAAAAAGCCGGGGCATGCCCCGGCTTTTTCATGGTCGGCAAAACTCAGGAATCGCTGCGTTGCGGCAGCATGCGTTCCAGTGTGTTGTCCTTGACCACATGCTTGTGGAAGATCGCCGCGGCGGCGTGCAGGCCAATCAGCCAGTAACCGATTTCTGCCGCCAGAACGTGGTAATGCTCAAAGGTTTCAGCCAGGCCGTGATTCTTTTCGATCAGGGCTGGCAGACCCAGCGGAATCGGTTTGGCTTCGCCGCTGAGAATGATCCAGCCAGCCAGTGGGGCGCCCAGCATCAGCGCATAAAGGGCCAGGTGCACTAGTTTGGCGGGTATTGCCTGCCACTGCGGGATGGCCGGGACAATGCGCGGAGCAGGGGCGATGGCGCGAGCCGCAATGCGCAGGAACGTCAGGGCGAAGATGCTTAAGCCGATGATGAAGTGCGCTTGTTTCATCAGATCCCGTTCCGGAGTGCCTTTGGGAAAGATTCCGCGGAACTCCATGGTGCAGTACACCAGAACGATCAGAATCAGGGTCAGCCAGTGCAGGCCGATGGACAGGCTGCCATAGCGCTGTTCGGTGTTTTTCCAGCTCATCGTTGCGACTCCGTTGCAAAGTGGTTAAGCGCAAGGGTAATACAACAAGCTTAAGGTAAGCTGAATAAGCCGGTAAAAAGTAGGACAATAAAAAAGGCCACTCAATGAGTGGCCTTTCGAATTGGTTGCGGGAGCCGGATTTGAACCGACGACCTTCGGGTTATGAGCCCGACGAGCTACCAGACTGCTCCATCCCGCGCCGCACATTCTACTGGCGCAGACTTTTGTGTCAACCATTAGTTTGGAAAAAGTGTTTTTTGCTCAGATGGTTAGCGTTGGGTGGGTGCTAGACTGCGTCCCTCAGAGCATGCCTGGCGAGGCTTACCGGACTTCCGTGCGCAAGATCATCCATATCGACTGCGACTGCTTTTATGCCGCCATCGAGATGCGCGATGACCCGCAGCTGGCCGGGCGTCCGCTGGCGGTGGGTGGCGCGGCCGAGCGGCGCGGGGTGATCGCCACCTGCAACTACGAGGCGCGGGCCTGGGGCGTGCGTTCGGCCATGCCAACCCGGCAGGCGCTCAAGCTGTGCCCGGATCTGCTGGTGGTCAAGCCGCGCATGGAGGCCTATCGCCTGGCTTCAAGGCAGATTCACGCCATCCTGCGCGAGTACAGCGAACGCATCGAGCCATTGTCGCTGGACGAGGCTTATGTGGATGTCAGCGAGGCCAGCCACTGTGGTGGCAGTGCCACGCGTATGGCCCGGGAAATTCGCCAGCGGGTCTGGCAGGAGCTGCGTATCACCGTCTCGGCCGGCGTGGCACCGAACAAGTTTCTGGCCAAGATCGCCAGTGACTGGCGCAAACCCAACGGCCTGTTCGTGATTACCCCGGATGAGGTGGAAGATTTCGTCGCGTCACTGCCGGTCAGTCGTCTGCATGGCGTCGGCAAGGTCACTGCCGACAAGCTGTCGCGCCTGGGTATCGCGCTCTGCAGTGACCTGCGCGAATGGGATAAGCTGGCTCTGTTGCGTGAGTTCGGCAGCTTCGGCGAGCGGCTGTGGGGGCTGGCGCGGGGTATCGATGAGCGTGCCGTGGAGGCCGACAGTCGCCGGCAGTCGGTCAGTGTCGAGCATACCTTTGACAGCGATCTGCCCAATCTGCTGGCCTGCCTGCAGCAGTTGCCGGGGCTTCTGGAACAGCTCGAGCAGCGCCTGGCGCGCCTGGACGACAGCTACCGGCCGGGCAAGCCCTACGTCAAGATCAAGTTTCATGACTTCACCCAGACCACCCTGGAGCAGGGTGGGGCCGGGCGCGATCTGGACAGTTACGCCGTGCTGCTCGGTGCGGCCTTTGCCCGTGGTGGCAAGCCGGTACGCTTGTTGGGCCTTGGCGTGCGCCTTATCGATCTGCGCGAGGCGCAGGAGCAGTTGCTCTTGTTCTAGCTTCAGCGCTGGTCTTCGAATAGCCGAATCGGTTTGCCGCTTGCGGGCCACAGGCGCAGCTCGCCGGTGCGGCTGAAGTCCCAGCGCTGCACCGACTGCAGGGCCTTGAGGAAGCGTTGCTCCTGCTCCATCAGCGCGGGTGCACACATTTTCATGGTGCTGGCCGGTGCGCTGAAGCTCAGCTGCTCGTCATCCAGGCTATAGCCGCCGAACCAGTGATTGCAGCCGGCATTGCCGTAAGCCCGGTTGTCTTCGCCGAGGGTCACGGTCAGATAGCTGCGGTCGATCAGCGGGCGTTCGCCAATCCATTCGACGCGGTAGGTGCGCTCGGTTTGCAGGCTTGGCTGGTCGCTGGCGCAGGCGCTCAGCAGGGCCAGTGGCAACAGGGCGGCGATTTTCTTCATGCAGCGGTTTCCTTCTGGCAGTTCGGGCACAGGTGCTGGCCGGCGCGGGTCTGCCAGCCCAGTTCGGCGATACGTGCCTGCGCAGCCGCTTCGCGCGCCGGGTTGCCGAGTGTGGCATCGACGGCGAACTCGAAGTCCAGCGAGACAGCGCAGCCATCACAGTTGACCTGCCAAGTATGGATGGCCAATTCGCGGAATGCCGGGCCTTTGGCCACCGCCGTCCACTGACCGGGCGGATTGATCAGATGACGGACCTTGTCCACGTTCAGGCGCATGAACAGGTCGCGGCTGCCCTTGAGCGTGACCAGCAGAGTGTCGCCGTTCTGCACCGAGCCGCCGTTGCCGGTCAGTTGGTACAGGCCGGGTGCCATGGAACGGCACTCGGTCAGGGTGTGGGCAGGGTTGAGCAGGGTGTAACGGAAATCGTGTTCGGCCATAAGTCCTCCGCAAGGGCCGGGAATCCTACCATGGGCGCCGCCTCAGGCCGCGCCCACCCGGTTGGTCGCGTTGCCGGTGTGCCAGGCGCTGATGTTGTTCAGGGTGGTGGTGGCGATGGCCGCCAGGGCCTCGCGGGTGAGGAAGGCCTGGTGGGCGGTGATGATGACATTGGGAAAGGTCAGCAGGCGTGCCAGCACATCGTCCTGCAACGGTTGGTCCGAGCAGTCGGCAAAGAACAGCTGGGCTTCTTCTTCGTAGACATCCAGACCGAGGTAGCCCAGTCGACCGCTTTTCAGGGCACCGATCAGTGCCGGCGTATCGACCAGCGCGCCGCGGCCGGTGTTGATCAGCATGGCGCCGGGCTTGAGGCAAGTCAGGGCGTTAGCGTCGATCAGATGACGGGTGGCCGCGTTGAGCGGACAGTGCAGGCTGAGGATATCGGTCTGCGCCAGCATCTCGCCCAGAGGCAGATAGCGGACGCCGGCCTGTTGCAGGGCAGGATCGATCTGCGGGTCACTGGCCAGCACCAGGCAACCGAAGCCGAGCATGATGCGGGCGAAGGCTGCGCCTATCTGTCCGGTGCCGACCACGCCGACGGTTTTGCCGTGCAGGTCGAAGCCGATCAGCCCGTGCAGGGAAAAATCCCCCTCGCGGGTACGGTTGTAGGCGCGGTGGATGCGCCGGTTGAGCGCTAGGATCAGCGCCACGGCGTGCTCGGCGATGGCGTGCGGCGAGTAGTCGGGTACGCGCACTACGCCGAGGCCCAGCAGTTCGGCGGCTTTCAGGTCGACATGGTTGTAGCCGGCCGAGCGCAGGGCGATCAGTCGTGTACCGCCCGTGGCCAGGGGCTGCAGTACCTGTGCCGACAGGTCGTCGTTGATAAAGGCGCAGACCACCGGCACGACATCGGCCAGGGCGGCGGTACTGAGGGTCAGGCGGCTGGGCTGGAAGCTCAGGGTGAAGGCGCCTGTGGAATTGGCTGCGCTGAAGCTTTCCTGCTCGTAGTTCTGGCAGCTGAACAGCATGATTTGCATGGCTGGGCTCCTCAGGCCGGAGTACGGGCTTGCTGTTGCAGGCGGCGGATGGCTTCTTCGAGGGTGTCCAGTGCCTGCTGTGCGCCTGCATCTTCTTCCTTGAGCAGGGTTTCCGCCTGCTGACAGGCAGCACGCAGTTGCGGCACGCCGCAGTAGCGGGTGGCGCCGTGCAGGCGGTGCACGCGCTCGAGCAGGGCCAGGCGATCCTGTTGCTCGCGGGCACTGCGAATGGCGATCTGGTCCGCTTCCAGGGAGGCCAGCAGCATGCCCAGCATGTCGGCGGCCAGTACCGATTTGCCGGCCGCCAGGCGCAGCCCTTCCTCGCTGTCGAGTACCGGCAGCTGCAGCGGGTCGATCAGCGGGTTGCTGTCGAGCTGGGCACCCTCGCTGCTGACGCGACGCAGGCTCAGACCGGTCCACTTGAGAATGACCTGAACCAGCTGTCGCTCGCTGATCGGCTTGGTCAGGTAGTCGTCCATGCCGATGCGCAGCAGGGCGCGCTTCTCATTGGCCAGGGCGTGGGCGGTCAGGGCGATGATCGGCAACGGGGCGCGTCCGGCCACGGCTTCGCGACGGCGGGTTTCCTCGGTGGTCTCGATGCCGTCCATTTCCGGCATCTGCACGTCCATGAAGACCAGATCGAATTCCTTGCGCTCCAGTACGTCTAGAGCGGCAAAGCCACTGTCGACGGCGGTGACTTCGGCACCGAGGTCGCCGAGCAGGGTCTGTACCAGCAGCAGGTTGGCCGGGTTGTCGTCGACGCAGAGCAGGCGCGGTGGGCGATCGGGAATGACCGGGGCTTCCTCGACCGGTTGCGGACGCGGCCCGAGCAGCTCGCTGAGGCCACTTTGCAGCTTGCGCCGACAGGCCGGTTTGGCCTGCAGCAGGCTGCGGCTGCTGCCGAGCAGGGTGTGAAGCTGCGCCTGCTCGGTGGTCGGGCAGAGCAGCAGGCTGCGGCAGCCAAGTTTCTCCAGTTGCAGAACCAGGGGGTTGAGCTGCTCGGCGGGCAGCTCGGCGAGGCTAATGGCCAGCAGGGCCAGGCCGACCGGCTGGCCGCTCGCCTGCTGCCGCGCGACGTGCGCCAGCAGGGCCTCGCGTTCGGCAAAGCTGGTGACTTCCAGGCCAAGGTCTTCGAGCTGGTGCTGCATGGCCTGGCGGCTCAGCTCGTGGCTTTCCAGCAGAACCAGCTGGCGTCCCAGCAGTGGGGCGCGCGGCTGGTCTTCGATGTCTTCGCGGGCCCGTGGCAGGCTGAGGCTGATCCAGAATTCCGAACCTGCGCCAGGACGACTTTCCACGCCGATCTCGCCGCCCATCTGCTCGATGATGCGCCGCGAGATGACCAGACCAAGGCCGGTGCCGCCGGGTTGCCGGCTGAGCGAGTTGTCGGCCTGGCTGAAGGCCTTGAACAGGGCGGCCAGGTCCTCGTCGGACAGGCCGATGCCGGTGTCCTGTACGCTGATGCGCAGCTGGGCGCGGCCATCGCGTTCGTCTTCGAGCATGGTGCGCACCACGATGCTGCCGGAGCGGGTGAACTTGATGGCGTTGCTGATCAGGTTGTTGAGCACCTGCTTGAGTCGTTGCGGGTCGCCGATCAGGGCGCGCGGGGTATCGCGGTAGAACAGGCTGACCAGCTCCAGCTGTTTCTCGTGGGCGCCGGGGGCGAGCAGGGTGAGGCTTTCCTCGATCAGGTCGCAGAGGTTGAACGGCAGTTTTTCCAGCACCAGCTTGCCGGCCTCGATCTTGGAGAAGTCGAGCACCTCGTTGATGATCCCCATCAGGCTGTCGGCGGATTTCTCGATGGTGGCCAGGTAGTCGAGCTGACGCGGGGTCATGTCGCTTTTCAGCAGCAGATGGGTAAAACCGATGATGCCGTTGAGCGGGGTGCGGATCTCGTGGCTCATGTTGGCGAGGAACTCGGACTTGATGCGGCTGGCCTCCAGCGCCTCCTTGCGCGCCAGGTCCAGTTCGATGTTCTGGATCTCGATGGTTTCCAGGTTCTGCCTGACGTCCTCGGTGGCCTGGTCGATGCTGTGCTGCATTTCCTCCTGGGCGCTCTGCAGAGCCTCGGCCATGCGGTTGATACCGGCCGAGAGCGCGTCCAGTTCCTCGTTGCCGATCAGCGGCAGGCGTGTTTCCAGTCGGCCTTCGCGCAGTTGCGCGACGCCTTGCTGGATGCGCCGCAGCGGGCCGTTGACCGAACGCGACAGGCGCAGCGCGAGCAGGGCGGTGGCAAACAGGGCCAGCAGCGTCAGCAGCAGGCTGGCGAGCAGTCCCTGATAGGTTTTCAGCAGGATGCCGCTGTGGGCAATTTCCACGTCAACCCAGCCCAGCAGGTGGTCGGGCGCGGCGGTGGCCTGGGCGCCCAGGTTGTAGTGGCGGCCGAGCACCGGCAGGCGAAAGCGTGTGCTGTCGCTGCCGCTGGACAAGGCCAGACGCTGGCGGTCGGTCAGCGGGTCGAGGTTCTTCAGGCGCGGGCCGGCATGCGCGGCCTGCTGCAGGTCGGTATTGCGGATGTGCACGCTGCGCACATCATCCTGTTCCAGCGCGGCTTCGGCGATACGCTGCAGGCGACCGCTCTGGCCGGCCTGCAGGGCGGGGGCGGCGAGTACGGCGAGTTGCTCGCTGATCAGGGCACCGCGGGCTTCGATCTGCTGGCGCAGGTCCGACAGCTGAGTCCAGCTGAAGTAGCCGCCCAGTACGCAGGCCAGCAGGGTGCTGGGCAGCAGGGTGAGCAGCAATACCCGGCTCTTGATGCTTAGGTCCTTGAACACGCACAGCCTCCTGCAGATTTTCCGGCAGTGTAGCGGCGCGGCAACGACCGGCAAACAGCTGCTGGCAAACAACAGGCGCGTGTGGCGGTATGGCCTGCCCCGGTTTGCCGCTATCATAGTCGCCCCGTAATGCTGGCCGAGTGCCGATACGCCATGACTGATTTCCCCACGATTGCCGACTATGTCGGCAACACGCCGCTGGTGCGCCTGCAGCGCCTGGCGGGACAGACCAGCAATACCCTGCTGGTGAAGCTGGAAGGCAACAACCCGGCGGGTTCGGTGAAGGACCGCCCGGCATTGTCGATGATCAGCGCGGCCGAGTTGCGCGGTGACATCCACCCCGGCGATACCCTGATCGAGGCCACCAGCGGCAATACCGGTATCGCTCTGGCCATGGTCGCGGCGATCAAGGGCTACCGCATGATCCTGATCATGCCGGACAACTCCACCGCTGAGCGCAAGGCAGCCATGACGGCCTATGGCGCCGAGCTGATTCTGGTCGGCGGCATGGAGGAGGCGCGTGACCTGGCGCTGGCCATGCAGGCCGAGGGCAAGGGCAAGGTGCTGGATCAGTTCGCCAATGCCGATAACCCGGTGGCTCACTACCAGAGCACCGGCCCGGAAATCTGGCGGCAGACCGCTGGACGTGTCACCCACTTCATCAGCTCGATGGGCACTACCGGCACCATCATGGGCACTTCGCGCTACCTCAAGGAGCAGAATCCGGCGGTGCAGATCATTGGCCTGCAGCCGCAGGATGGCTCGGCTATTCCGGGGATTCGCCGCTGGCCGCAGGAATACCTGCCGAGCATCTTCGACGCCAGCCGGGTCGATCAGGTGCTGGATATCTCCCAGGCCGAGGCCGAGGACTGCATGCGCCGTCTGGCCCGTGAGGAGGGCATCTTCTGCGGCGTCTCCTCCGGCGGTGCGGTGGCCGCCATGCTGCGCCTGTCGCAGCAGGTGGAAAACGCGCTGATGGTGGCGATCATCTGTGACCGCGGCGACCGTTACCTGTCGTCCGGCCTGTTTGACCAATAGCCATGGCACGCCAACACAAGACCCTGCGCTTCCAGCCGGCCGGTGGCGACAAGTCCGCCGGTGTGCCGGTGGGCAAGAAACAGAAACTGCAGATTGAGCGCCTGGCCCATGACGGGCGCGGCATTGCGTATGTCGACGGCCGCACCTGGTTTGTGGTCGGTGCCCTGGCCGGTGAGGAGGTCGAAGCCCGCGTGCTGGCGGCGCGCAGCAAGGTCG
>CALMID010000553.1 GCA_937863915.1 uncultured Pseudomonas sp. | reverse complement strand
CAGAGTGTCCAGTTCGCTCTGCTGTTCGGTCGTCGGCGACTCGATTTTCTCCAGCTTGCGGATCTGCGCCTTGAGCATGGCGGCTTCGATCTTGGCCTTTTTCAGCGCCTCGTCGGCCGCCGGCTGTGCGGTCGTAGCGGCAGGCGCTGGATGGGCTGCCGCCTGGGCTTGCTGCAAGGCTTGCTGGGCGGCATCCGCGGCGGCGCGCAATGACTCGACCTGAGCCTGCAGCTCGGCGGTCTCGTGGGTGGCGAGCTGCTTCTCGGCCTTCTTCAGGGCCACCTGCGCCATGCTGGCTTCGATCTTCAGGCGCTTGAGCTGTTCGTCGGCGGCGGAGGACGCGGCAGTCGCAGTGGTGGCTTCGGCTTGGGCGGCCTTGGCTTTGGCGGCACGCTCGGCGCGGGCGATGCGCTCGGCTTCCTTCTGTTCTTCGGCGCGGCGCAGGCGCTCCTGGCGCCATTCGAAACGCTGCTTGGAATGTTCGGCCTTCTGCTGCTTCTGTTCCAGTTCGCGAATCTCGGCCTTGGCCGCGCGGTAGTACTGCACCAGCGGAATGCTCGACGGGCAGACATAGGCACAGGCGCCGCACTCGATGCAGTCGAACAGGTTGTGCGCCTTGAGCTGGTCGTGCTGCTGGCCGAGGGCGAAGAAGTGCAGCTGTTGCGGCAACAGGCCAGCCGGGCAGGCCTCGGCGCAATCCCCACAGCGGATGCAGGGCATGGCGGGTGGCGGCGCGGGCAGTTCCTGGCGGGTCGAGGCCAACAGGCAGTTGCTGGTCTTGATCAGCGGCACATCCAGCGAGGGCAGGGTAAAGCCCATCATCGGCCCGCCCATGATCAGGCGGTTGAGCTGACGCTCGTCCAGGCCGGCAAAGGCGAGCAACTCGCCGACCGGGGTGCCGATCAGGGCGCGCACGTTGCCGGGGCGGGCCAGCGCTTCACCTGTGAGGGTGGTGATGCGCTCGATCAGTGGCTTGCCGTGCACCACCGCGTCATGGATGGCCACACAGGTACCGACGTTCTGGCAGACGATGCCGATATCGGCCGGCAGACCACCGCTGGGCACTTCCCGGCCGGTGAGAATCTGGATCAGCTGCTTCTCGCCACCGGACGGGTACTTGGTCGGGAACACCTTGAGCGTGTAGCTGCGCTCGGTGAGCGCGGCACGCACGGCGACAATGGCCTCGGGCTTGTTGTCCTCGATGCCGATCAGCACTTCATCGGGCTGGATCAGCTGCACCAGAATGTCGATGCCGGAAACCAGCTCGGCGGCGTACTCGCGCATCAGCAGGTCATCGGCGGTGATGTAGGGCTCGCACTCGGTGCCGTTGATCACCAGGGTATGAATCTTCTGCGCCGCGCGGGCCTTGAGTTTGACGGCGGTGGGGAAACCGGCGCCGCCGAGGCCGTTGATGCCGGCATCGCGGATTTTCGCCAGCAGCGTTTCACTGTCCAGCTGGCGGTAGTCCGGGCAGGGCGCCAGCTCGCCCCACTGATCCTGGCCGTCGCTGTCGAGCACGATGGCCGGTGCCGGCAGGCCGGAAACATGCGGGTACGGCTGCGGGCCGATAAAGCTGACGAGCCCTGACGTCGGCGCATGCACGGCGACGCTGACAAAACCATTGGCCTTGGCGATCAACTGGCCCTTGAGCACGCGGTCACCCACCGCCACGCAGGGTTCGGCCGCGGCGCCGATGTGCTGGTTGAGCGGCACGATCAGCTGGCGGGGCAGCGGAGCCTGTTGAATGGGCGAGCCGTTGGAGAGTGTCTTGCACTCGGCCGGGTGGATGCCGCCGGGGATGTCCCAGATCTGTTGGGCGTGGTCGATCAGGGCTGTCATGCCGCATGCTCCCGGTCGGTTGCGATCAGTTGGCTGGCCGGTACGGGCAGGTCCCATTTCCAGCCCTGCAGCGTGCTGCCGACCGGAATCATGTCGATGCAGTCGACCGGGCAGGGCTCCACACAGAGGTCACAGCCGGTGCATTCGCTGGCGATCACCGTGTGCATCTGCTTGGCGGCGCCGACGATGGCGTCTACCGGGCAGGCCTGGATGCACTTGGTGCAGCCGATGCATTCGGCTTCACGGATGA
>CALMID010000552.1 GCA_937863915.1 uncultured Pseudomonas sp. | reverse complement strand
GTGACTCGGGCGAGTAGCTCTTCTGCTTCTTCTCCGCAGGGTCAAGCAAGGAGATGGGGGGCAAGGTGCCCTCTACGGCGCTGTCGACAAACAACGTCGCCTGCTTTTCCTTGAGCACGCGCTTGCTCGGCTCGGCGGGTTTCTGCTCGGCGGCCGGCGGGATGACCACGGGGGCCGGGCGTTTTTCGCGCTCGCTGATGGACTTGGCCAGGGACTCCTCGCGCTCGATCACGCGTTCCTTGACCTTGGCGCGCTCGGCCTTGTCGACCTTGACCGGAGCCACCACCTCATCGACCTGCAGGTCAACCTCGCGCAGCTTGACCTTCAGTTGCTGGCGCTCCTGGCGGGCGGCCCACCAGTTTTCGATGGCGTTCTGGATCAGCTCGATCAGGTCCAGGGTGATCTTGCCGGTGATATCCATCACCTTGAACCAGGACAGGTCAATGAACACCGTGAGGCCAAAGAGGAACAGGGCAAGGAACAGCAGCGTGCTGCCCTGCACATTGAGTGCACTGATCGCCAGCTGCCCCAGGCTTTCGCCCAGCGCGCCACCGGCGGAGGCCGGCAGGCTGTTGCCCGCATGGAAATGGATGTAGGCCAGTGCCGAACCGGAGAGCACCAGAAAGACCAGGCCGATCATGCGCCAGGAGAACAGCCAGCCGCTCCAGTCGATCGGCTGATGGCGGTGACGGAATACCTGCCAGGTTTTGGCCGCCAGCAGCAGTGGGAACAGATAGGCGAAGTAGCCAAGGATCATGAACAGCACGTCTGCCGCCCAGGCCCCTACTCGTCCGGCCGCATTCTGTACCTGGGTCACGTTACTGGTATGGGTCCAGCCTGGATCGGAGGGCGCGTAGGTCAACAGCGCCATCCACAGAATCAGGCACAGCGCGCACAGCGCCAGGAGCAGCCCTTCCTTGAGGCGGGATTTGATCTGCTGGCGCCAGAGCGGCAATTGGGCTTGCGATCGGGTGTCCTTCAAAACGGGTCTTTCCTGCACGCGGGGCGTGTCATCTCAGCGGGCCAAGGCAAGCGGCCATTGTACGGTTTTACCTGACGCTTGCCATGGCAAGTGCGCCTCGCGCTTTTGCCGCCCCGTCCGGGTTGGGTGTAGCATAGCCGCCAGTTCTCTTCGCAACGCTCCATTGGAGCATGCATTCCTTTATGTGACAAAGGCTTATGAGGTGTTTTTATGAGTGAAGTCAAGCATTCGCGCCTGATCATTCTCGGCTCCGGCCCGGCGGGCTATACCGCTGCCGTGTACGCCGCGCGCGCGAACCTCAAGCCCGTGGTCATCACCGGCATCCAGCCTGGCGGCCAATTGACCACCACCACGGAAGTCGACAACTGGCCAGGCGACGTCCACGGCCTGACCGGCCCTGGCCTGATGCAACGCATGCAGGAACACGCCGAGCGTTTCGACACCGAAATCGTCTATGACCACATCCATACTGCCGAACTGCAGCAGAAGCCATTCACCCTCAAGGGTGACAGCGGCACCTACACCTGTGACGCCCTGATCATCGCTACCGGTGCCAGCGCCCAGTACCTCGGCCTGCCTTCGGAAGAAGCCTTTGCCGGCAAGGGCGTGTCGGCCTGCGCCACCTGTGACGGTTTTTTCTACCGCAATCAGGTGGTCTGCGTGGTCGGTGGCGGCAACACCGCCGTTGAAGAGGCGCTGTACCTGGCCAATATCGCCAAGGAAGTGCATCTGATCCATCGTCGCGACAAGCTGCGCTCGGAGAAAATCCTGCAGGACAAACTGTTCGAGAAAGCCGCTAACGGCAATGTGCGCCTGCACTGGAACCAGACCCTCGACGAAGTGCTGGGCGACAATACCGGGGTGACCGGTGTGCGCCTTAAGAGCATGCTCGATGGCAGCACCTCCGAACTGCAGCTGGCTGGCGTATTCATCGCCATCGGCCACAAGCCGAACACCGAGCTTTTCCAGGGACAGCTGGAGATGCGTGACGGCTATCTGCTGGTCAAGGGCGGCAACGAAGGCAATGCCACCGCCGCCAGCATTGAAGGTGTGTTTGCCGCCGGTGATGTGGCCGATCACATCTACCGTCAGGCCATCACCTCGGCCGGCGCAGGCTGCATGGCGGCGCTGGATGTCGAAAAA
>CALMID010000551.1 GCA_937863915.1 uncultured Pseudomonas sp. | reverse complement strand
ACGGCCTTGACCTTCTCGCGTACGGCGTCGATCACCGACTCGTCGCCCATGTTCTGCAGGATGTCGCAGATCCAGCCGGCCAGCTCGCGGCACTCGGTTTCGCCGAAGCCACGGGTGGTGACGGCCGGGGTGCCGATGCGCAGACCGGAGGTGACGAAAGGCGAGCGCGGGTCGTTCGGTACGCTGTTCTTGTTCACGGTGATGTAGGCGCGACCCAGAGCGGCGTCGGCGTCCTTACCGGTGATGTCCTGCTTGATCAGCGACAGCAGGAACAGGTGGTTCTGAGTACCACCGGAAACCACGTCGAAACCGCGCTCGATGAACACGCTGGCCATGGCCTGGGCGTTCTTCACGACCTGCTGCTGGTAAGCCTTGAACTCAGGCTGCAGCGCTTCCTTGAAGCACACGGCCTTGGCGGCGATGACGTGCTCCAGCGGGCCGCCCTGACCGCCCGGGAAGACGGCGGAGTTGAGCTTCTTCTCGATCTCTTCGTTGGCCTTGGCCAGGATCAGACCGCCACGCGGACCGCGCAGGGTCTTGTGGGTGGTGGTGGTGACCACGTCGGCGAACGGCACCGGGTTCGGGTACACGCCGGCGGCAACCAGACCAGCCACGTGGGCCATGTCGACGAACAGGTAGGCACCGACCTTGTCGGCGATGGCGCGGAAGCGGGCGAAGTCCAGTACCTGCGAGTAGGCGCTGAAGCCGGCGATGATCATCTTCGGCTGGTGCTCGACGGCCAGGCGCTCGACTTCGTCGTAGTCGATCAGGCCGGCGTCGGTGATGCCGTACTGCACGGCGTTGTAGATCTTGCCGGAGAAGTTGACGCTGGCGCCGTGGGTCAGGTGACCGCCGTGTGCCAGGCTCATGCCCAGTACGGTGTCGCCCGGCTTGACCAGCGCCTGGAATACGGCGGCGTTGGCCTGGGAGCCGGCGTGCGGCTGGACGTTGGCGTAGTCGGCACCGAACAGCTGCTTGGCGCGGTCGATGGCCAGTTGCTCGACGATGTCGACGTACTCGCAGCCGCCGTAGTAGCGCTTGCCCGGGTAGCCTTCGGCGTACTTGTTGGTCAGCACGCTGCCCTGGGCTTCCATGACGGCCGGGCTGGTGTAGTTTTCCGAGGCGATCAGCTCGATGTGATGTTCCTGGCGCTGGGCTTCTTGCTCCATCGCGGCAAACAGGTCGGCGTCGAAACGGGCGAGGGTCAAATCACGGCTGAACATGGGCAGTCACCTGGAAAATCAGCTGGGCGGGAAGAATTGAGGCGGCGGATTCTAACCCATCTGCCCGGCCCTGGCATATGAATGGGCGTCATGTCGCAGACAAGCGGGGCTCATCGGCAGCGCGCTGCAGGAGGCGTCTCAGTTGAGCATGAACAGCGCCGGGCCGCTGAACAGCTGGCTGAACTGGCTGGCCGGCATGGGTTTGCCGAACAGGTAGCCCTGCACCTGGTCGCAGCCGTGCTCGCGGAGGAAGTCCAGCTGCGCCTGGGTTTCCACGCCTTCGGCGATCACCGCCAGGTTCAGGCTGTGGGCCATGGCGATGATGGCGCGGGCGATCTGCGCATCCTGCTCACCCTCGGGCAGGCCGTCGACGAAGCTGCGGTCGATCTTCAGCACGTCGATGGGGAACTGCTTGAGGTAATTCAGCGAGCTGTAGCCGGTGCCGAAGTCATCCACCGCGATGCACAGGCCCAGGCGCTTGAGGCCGGCGAGGATCTGCAGGGTTTCGCCGACGTCGCGCATCAGGATGCTCTCGGTCAGTTCCACTTCCAGCGCGGTCGGCGGCAGCTGGTGCTCCTGCAGGATGCGCGAGATGCGCAGGCCCAGCTGGCCGTCGGCGAACTGCCGCGCCGAGAGGTTCACCGATATCTTGGGAATGCTCATGCCGGCGGCCTGCCAGCGGTTCATCTGCGCGCAGGCTTCGGCCAGCGCCCAGTCGCCGACCTGCACCACCAGGCCGAGCTCTTCCAGCACCGGGATGAACTCCACGGGTGAGACCAGGCCGCGCGTGGGGTGCTGCCAGCGCAGCAGGGCCTCGGCGCCGGTCAGGCAGCGGCCGTTACCGGAAAACTGCGGCTGGTAGTAGAGGACGAACTGGCCCTGTTCGAGGGCGTGGCGCAGGTCGCTTTCCAGCTCCAGGCGTTCCAGAGCGCGGGCGTTCATCTCGGCCTGGTAGAACTGGAAGTTGTTCTTGCCCATCTCCTTGGCGTGGTACATCGCCGTGTCGGCGTTCTTCATCAGCTGGCTCAGTTCCTGGCCGTCCTGCGGGCTCAGGGCGATGCCGATGCTGGCGGTGACGAAGAACTCACGACCCTCCAGCAGGAAGGGCTGCGCCATGGCGGCGAGGATCGCCTCGGCCACATGAATGGCGCGGTTCAGGGCGCCCTCGCGGGTGCTGCGCGAGGCCAGCAGCAGGGTGAACTCGTCGCCGCCCATGCGTGCCACGGTCTCGTCTTCATCGACGCAGCCGAGCAGGCGGGCGGCCACTTCCTTGAGCATGCGGTCGCCGGCGGCGTGACCAAGAGAGTCGTTGATCGGCTTGAAGCGATCGAGGTCGAGGAACATCAGCACCAGCCACTCGCCATGCCGTTCGGCATGTTGCAGGGCGCTGTGCAGGCGGTCCTGGAACAGGCTGCGGTTGGGTAGCTGGGTCAGGACGTCGTAGTAGGCCAGGCGGTGGATACGCTGCTCGCTGGCCTTGCGCTCGCTGATGTCGCTGAAGAAGCACACGTAGCTGACCAGGTCGCCTTCGTCGTCACGGATGGCGGTGATACCGATCCATGCAGGGTACAGGTCGCCCTGTTTGCGCTTGAGCCAGATCTCGCCTTCCCAGCTGCCGCGCAGTTCCAGGTGGTCGATGATGTATTGCAGGGCGCCGGCCTGCTGGTGGTTGGCCGTGAGCACGCCGGGGTGGCGGTCGAGCACTTCGCTGGCCTGGTAGCCGGTGATGCGGCCGAAGGCGTGGTTGACCTGGACGATGGCGCCCGTGGGGTCGGTGACCAGAATGGCGGCGGTGGAGTGCTCGAACACCGTGGCGGCCATGCGCAGGTCTTTTTCCGCGCGGCGCTGCTGGCTGATGTCGCGGGCGATGCAGTGCAGGCCGAGGAAGCGGTCGCGCTCGTCCCACATCAGCATCAGGCGCAGTTCCACCGGAATCTTCTGGCCGTCGGCGCGCAGGCAGTCGAAGAAGAACTGTTGCGAGCCGAGCTGGCGCAGGCGGCTGAGTGCCTCGGGCTGGCCGGCGGCGGCACGGATGCGTTCGAGCAGCTCAACAACGCCGACGATCTGCGCCGGGTTGGCCGCGGTCTGCTGCATGCCGTGCTGCATGATCCACTCGCTGCTGTAGCCGAGGGCTTCTTCCACCGAGGAGCTGACATAGTTGAGCTGCAGCTGGGCGTCGGTGGTGTAGATCACGTCGCTGGTGCTTTCAGCCAGCAGGCGATAGCGCCGCTCGTTCTCGCGCAGCGATTCACGGTCCTCGATCTGCGCGGTGATGTCCTTGGCGATGCCTATCAGACGGCTGACGCGCCCCTGGGCGTCGCGGGCCAGGGCCTGCTCGCGGATATCGAACCAGTGCCAGCTGCCGTCGCGGTGGCGCCAGCGCAGCTCGAACTGCATCAGCACCTCGTTGCCGACCACCTGCTGGATGTTGCGCATGCGCTGGTACAGCTCGACATCGTCGGGGTGGAGGATCTTTTCCCACAGCTTGTCGCCCAGGGCGCGCAGCTCGGCCTTGCTGTAGCCCAGCTGCGGGCCCAGGTGGTTGTTGCTGAACATCACCCGCTTGCCGGGGATGTCGTGCACGTAGAGCGTATCCGGCACCGCGCGCACCACCTCGGACCAGAAGCGCTCGCGCTCGATCAGCGAGACCTCGATGCGCTTGCGGCTGGTGATGTCGCTGAAACCCAGGGTGACCGCGTGGTAGTCCTGAAGCATCTCCGGCAGGCGCATCACCAGCCACAGATGGCGCTCATGACCCTGCGGGGTGTGGATGCGGGTTTCCAGTTCCAGCTGGGTCTGGCCGCTGATCACGGCGGTGATCAGCTGGAAGGTGTGGCCGCCGCTGGCCAGGCTGTCGCGCTGCAGCAGGTACTGGTTGACCTGGCTCTGCTCGGCGATGCCCAGCAGGCGCAGGGCGATCTGGTTGGCTTCGGTGATATGCAGCTGGGCCAGCAGCTCGTCGTGGCGCTCCGGGTGGTCGTTCAGCCAGCGCTCCAGGGCGGTGGCGCTGAAGATGCGCTGCTGGTGGAGAAACTGGCGCAGGCCGAGCAGGTCGAGCACGCACAGGGCGGTACTGCTGCCCTCGAAGATGTCCTGGTAGCGCCGGCGGGTTTCCTGCATCACGCGCAGGGCCTGCTGTTGCTCGGTGACATCGCGCAGCACCCAGACGTAGCCGAGCAGGCGGGCATTCTCGCTGAGTTCGCTGCGGGTCACGGCGAACTGGCGGGCCTGGCCGTTCTGCAGGATCTGGATGATCTCCGGCTGCTCTTCGCTGAACAGCGCGCTGGCATTCAGCAGCAGCGGGTCGAGGCCCGGCACCAGGCTGCGCAGCGGCCGGCCGCTGGCATGGGCGCTGGACAGACCGAACATGGCCTCGGCCTGCGGGTTGAGGTAGGTCAGCAGGCCGTCCGGATCGCTGACCAGCACCCGTTCCTCGATCGCGCCCAGGGCGCTGGCGGCCTGGTGCAGGCTACGTCGCGAGGCCGCGTTGAGCTCGCGCAGGCCGCGTTGTTCGCGCTGCAGGCCGTACAAGGTGATCAGGGTCAGGGCGCTGATCAGGGTGAACAGCAGTAGCTTGCCGGCCATGCTCGGCAGCAGTCGGGCCTGCAGCCCGCGTGGATCGAAGAGGGCACGCAACTGCCAGTCTGTGCCCTGCACAGCCTGGCTGCTCAGGGTCAGGCCCTGATCTTCGGCGCTGACCGGCACGCTGATCGGGCTGCTGCGGGCCAGGCCCAGGCTGCGGGTGAGGATGCGCTCGCTGGGCTGGTCTTCCAGCAGCCAGGCGTATTGCTGGCGCTCGCCCAGTTGCAGGGTTTCGCTGAGCAGTTCCAGCGGCAGGCGCAGCACCCAGGAGGCACTCCTGCCATCGTCCGGGTGCTCCTGCAGCAGCAGGTAGATCATGCCGCCACTCTCGCCACTGAAGGCATAGTGGTAGGGCTGGGTGTGGTGAATGCGGTGCAGGCGCTGGATGAACGGCGAATCATCGACCCGATGGCTGTCGTACAGGCGCCGCCCCTGGTGATCGAGGTAGGTCAGGCTGTGCAGGCCGGGAAAGATGCTGGTCAGCGCGGCGGCCAGTTGCAGGCGGTCGTGGTTGTCGTTCTGGCGGATGATGGCCAGGGCCGAGTGGGCCTTGAACTGCAGGCTCAGCTCCAGATCCTGGCCCAGGTGGCTGACGTATTCCTCGGTGCGTTCGCGCTGGTTGCTTTCCAGTTGCTGGAACTCGGCGCGCAACTGCCACACCAGCACACCCAGCATCAGCAGCACCAGGGCGACCAGCGCACCCTTGAGCGGGCCGCGCACCGGCAGACCGCTGGCATCGGTCAGCTGGCGGGAGGTGCGCTGGGGAGCGGGCTGCTGAGGGGGAGAAACTTGCACGTTATGGGCCTGCTTCTACGACGAATGGGCAGGAAAGCGGGAGTCAGCCGCGTGGGCTGTTGCAAGCATGCCTGCTGCCGCGGCGAAGTGCCAGTACAGGCGACGAGCGTGGTTTGCCCGCGGGGCTGCATTCCGGTAGCTTTGCGCCACGCGCGCGGGCAGGCGTCCTGAACAGCACAGGCCGCCCCCGGCAGTTCCTCATTTTTCCGCAACAAGGTCAGTCATGGCTCAATACGTCTACAGCATGCACCGGGTGAGCAAGGTCGTTCCCCCCAAGCGTGAAATCCTCAAGGACATCTCCCTGTCGTTCTTCCCCGGCGCCAAGATCGGCGTGCTGGGCCTGAACGGCGCCGGTAAATCCACTCTGCTGCGCATCATGGCCGGCGTCGACACCGAGATCGACGGCGAAGCCCGCCCGATGCCCGGGATCAAGGTCGGCTACCTGCCTCAGGAACCGCAGCTGGACCCGCAGAAGACCGTGCGTGACATCGTTGAAGAGGCCGTGGGCGAGATCAAGCAGGCCCAGGCCCGCCTCGACGAGGTCTATGCCGCCTACGCCGAGCCGGACGCCGACTTCGACGCCCTGGCCGCCGAGCAGGCCAAGCTGGAAGCCATCCTGCAGAGCGCTGATGGTCACAACCTCGAGCGTCAGCTGGATGTCGCCGCTGACGCCCTGCGTCTGCCGGCCTGGGATGCCAAGATCGAGCACCTCTCCGGTGGCGAGAAGCGCCGCGTGGCGCTGTGCCGCCTGTTGCTGTCGGCCCCGGACATGCTGCTGCTGGACGAACCGACCAACCACCTGGACGCCGACTCGGTGGCCTGGCTGGAGCACTTCCTGCACGACTTCCCCGGCACCGTGGTGGCGATCACCCACGACCGTTACTTCCTCGACAACGTCGCCGGCTGGATTCTCGAACTGGACCGTGGTCACGGCATCCCTTACGAGGGCAACTACTCCGGCTGGCTGGACTCCAAGGCCGCCCGTCTGGCCCAGGAAGCCAAGCAGGAATCTTCCCACGCCAAGGCCATGAAGGCCGAACTGGAGTGGGTGCGCCAGGGCGCCAAGGGCCGTCAGGCCAAGTCCAAGGCCCGTCTGCAGCGCTTTGAGGAAATGCAGTCGCAGGAATTCCAGAAGCGCAGCGAGACCAACGAAATCTACATTCCGGCCGGTCCGCGCCTGGGTGACAAGGTCATCGAGTTCAAGAACGTCTGCAAAGGCTACGGCGACCGCGTGCTGATCGACGACCTGTCGTTCAGCATTCCCAAAGGCGCCATCGTCGGCGTGATCGGTGGTAACGGTGCCGGTAAGTCGACCCTGTTCCGCATGATCATGGGCAAGGAACAGCCGGATTCGGGCAGCATCGAAATCGGTGAAACCGTGCAACTGGCCAGCGTCGACCAGAGCCGCGACAACCTCGACGGCAGCAAGACCGTGTGGGAGCAGGTCTCCGACGGCTTCGACATGATCAAGGTCGGCAACTACGAGGTGCCGTCGCGTGGTTACGTCGGTCGCTTCAACTTCAAGGGCGCCGACCAGCAGAAGTTCGTCAAGGACCTCTCCGGTGGTGAGCGCGGCCGTCTGCACCTGGCCCTGACCCTGAAGCAGGGCGGCAACGTGCTGCTGCTCGACGAACCGTCCAACGACCTCGACGTGGAAACCCTGCGTGC
>CALMID010000550.1 GCA_937863915.1 uncultured Pseudomonas sp. | reverse complement strand
GCTGTGGGGCATCGGCCTGACCCAGCAGGTCAGTGGCCATACCCAATTCCTTCACGATGGCCGGGCGCGTAATCTGCTCGAAGCCATTTTCTGGCATGGCGGCGAAGCCCAGGCTGCCCGCGATGCCGTCAGTCATTTCAGCCGCGATGAGCGCGAGGCCCTGCTGGCCTTCCTCGATTCCCTGTAACGGAGCCCCCATGCGCAAGACTCTGCTCGCCCTCTCCTGCCTGACCCTGGCCGCCTGCAACCCGGCGCCGGACCAGGCCAGCATCAGCCGGCAACTGGCCACGCAGCAGGTGCTGCCGGCCTACCAGGCCTGGCTGCAGGCCAATCAACAGCTGGGCCAGAGCGCCGCCACATTCTGCCAGGGCAGCGCCGACCTGACCCAGGCCCGCCAGCAGCTGCTGACCGTGCAGCAGCACTGGGCGGCCCTGCAGCCGCTGGCCGTCGGCCCCCTGAGCGAAGGCAACCTGGCCTGGCAGGTGCAGTTCTGGCCGGACAAAAAGAACCTGGTGCAGCGCCAGGTCGAGGCGCTGCTCACCAGCAAGCCGCAGTTGGTCCAGGCCGACCTGGACTCGGCCAGCGTGGTGGTTCAGGGCCTGAGCGCCTACGAATACGTACTGTTCGATCAGGCCATCGACCTCAGCCAGGCCGAACAGAAGGCACGCTACTGCCCCCTGCTGACCGGCATCGCCACCCATCAGCAGCAGCTGGCCGGCCGCGTGCTGGAACAGTGGCAAGCCAAAGACGGCATGCTCGCCCAGCTCAGCCAGTTCCCCAATGCCCGCTTTGCCGATGGCCAGGAAGCCGTGGCCGAATTGCTGCGCACCCAGGTCAATGCCCTGGAACTGCTGAAGAAGAAGCTCGGCACTCCGCTCGGCCGGCAGAGCAAGGGCCAGCCGCAGCCGTACCAGGCCGAAGCCTGGCGCAGTCAGGCCTCGCTGGCGCTGATCGGTGCCAGCCTCGGCAGCGCCCAGACACTCTGGCAGGGCAGTGAAGAAGGCAGCCTGCGTCAGTTGCTGCCCAGTGCCCAACAGAGCCTTGCCGAGCAGATCGACCAGGCCTGGCTGGACACCCAGGCCCAGTTCAAGGCCCTCGACCAGCCGCTGGACGTGCTGCTCAAGGACGCCGCCGGGCGTGAGCGCCTCAATGCGTTCTATGACAGCCTGAGCCGCCTGCACCAGCTGCATGCCAGCCAACTGGCCAAGGCACTGAACATCCAGCTCGGCTTCAACGCCCACGACGGAGACTGACATGCAGCGCCGCACCTTCCTCGGTCTCGGCGCCGGTCTGTTCGGCGGTGCCCTGCTGGCCGGCTGGCAGCTGGGCCGCCGCGACGGCCAGCCACTGCTGCTGTCGGCCCGCAACGACAGCCAGGGCCGCCACTATGCGGTGGGCTACGGTCTGGATGGCAGCCAGCGCTTTGCCACCGAGGTGGCGCAGCGCTGCCATGATGTGGTGCCCCACCCCTACCTGTCCCTGGCCCTGTTCGTCGCCCGTCGTCCCGGTACCCAGAGCTACCTGATCGACACCCGCGACGGCCGCCTGGTGCAGACCCTGGACTCACCGGCCAACCGGCACTTCTATGGCCACGCCGTGTTTCATCACTCGGGCGACTGGCTATACAGCACCGAAAACGACACCCGTGATCCGGGCCGTGGCGTGCTCGGGGTCTACCGCGTCAGCCAGGGGCGCCTTGAGCGCAGCCATGAACTGTCGACCCACGGCATCGGCCCCCACCAGCTGCTGTGGATGCCGGATGGCGAAACCCTGGTGGTGGCCAACGGCGGCATCCGCACCGAAGCCGAAAGCCGCGAGGCGATGAACCTCGATGCCATGGACTCCAGCCTGGTCCTGCTCGACCGCCAGGGCCGGCTGCTCAGCCGTGACCGCCTGGCCCAGCCGCTCAACAGCATCCGCCATCTGGCCGTGGCCAGCGACGGCACCGTGGTCAGTTCGCAGCAATACGAAGGCGAGCCCGGCGAACGCAGCGACCTGCTCGCCATCAAGCGGCCCGGCCAGGCCCTGCAGCCCTTCCCCATGGCCCCGCCGCAGTGGCAGGCGATGAGCCAGTACACCGCCAGCGTGGCCGTGCACAGCGAACTGCGCCTGCTGGCCGCCAGCGCTCCACGCGGCAACCGCCTGCTGATCTGGGACCTGGACAGTGCCGAGCTGCGCCTGGACCTGCCCCTGCCGGACTGCGCGGGCGTCGCCGCCGTGCCGCAGGGCTTCGTCGCCACCTCCGGGCAGGCGCGCTGCCGCCTGATCGACTGTCATAAAAAATTCATCGACAGCACGCCCCTGCAGTTGCCTGCAGCGCTGTGGGACAACCATTTGCGCGTGGCCTGAGCCGCAAACCCTCCTCAAGTTGCAGCCGCCGGTACCGACCTATACTGGCATCTTCAACTTGAGAGGGATTTCATCGTGCTCAACCAATTCTCGCTGCGCACCCAAAGCCTGCTGCTGCTTGGCGGCAGTCTGCTGCTGATGCTGCTGATTGCCCTGGGTTGCTTCCAGTTCCTGTCCGGCAACATCCAGGCCTACCAGCACCTGATCCTGCATGAGGTCAAAACTGCCAGTCTGGTGGACAAGGCCAATGTCGAATTCAAGGTACAGGTCCAGGAATGGAAGAACGTGCTGCTGCGTGGCAGTGACCCGGCGGCGCTGGACAAGCACTGGAGTGGCTTTACCAGCCAGGAAACCAAGGTTCAGGAAACCCTCGGCGAACTGCTCGCCCTGCCTGGCCTGGACGGCAAACTCCAGCAGCAGGTCGACAGCCTGAAGACTGCACACAGCAGCATGGGCCAGGCCTACCGCAAGGGGCGTGAAGCCTTCCTCGCCGCCAATGGCGAGAGCAAGGCCGGTGATGCCGCGGTCAAAGGCATCGACCGCGCCACCAGCGAACAGATGAGCGCCCTGGTCGAGCAACTGCACCTGCAGAGCAACGCCGAGGCCAAGCAACTGGCCGACAGTGCCAGCAGCACCATCAGCATCGGCATCGCCATTCTCATCGTCACCGCGCTGATCATCGCCGGGCTCAGCCTGTGGCTGGTCAACCGCACCCTGCTGCTGCCGATCGGCAAGCTGACCGGCCATCTCGAACAGCTCAGCCGCGGCCTGATCGGCCAGCGCCTGGACAACCATCGTCGCGATGAAATCGGCCGCCTGACCGAGGCCGCCAACCTGCTGCGTGACTTCATGGCAGACGCCTGCCAGCAGTTGCGCCACAGCACCCGCGAACTGGACAGCGCCAGTGGCAACCTGAACGCCATCGCCACCCTGATGACCCAGGGCGTCAGCGAACAGTTCGACCGTACCGATCAGGTCGCCACGGCCATGCAGGAAATGTCCGCCACCGCTCAGGAAGTGGCGCGCCATGCGGCCGATGCGGCCCACGCCGCCGATGCCGCCGACACCTCGGCCCGCCAGGGCGGCCGGGTGATGCAGGCCACCATCGAAACCATCACCGCCATCCGCGGCGAGATCAGCAACACCACGGCGGTGATCCGCCGCCTGGAAGAGGACAGCGGACGTATCGGCAAGGTGCTGGAAGTCATCCGTGGCATCGCCGAACAGACCAATCTGCTGGCCCTCAACGCCGCCATCGAGGCCGCCCGCGCCGGTGACGCCGGCCGCGGTTTTGCCGTGGTCGCCGACGAGGTACGTACCCTGGCCCAGCGCACCGCCGAGTCCACGGCCGAGATCCACCAGATCATCGATACGGTGCAGAACGGTGCGCTCAACGCCGTGCGCGCCATCGAGGGTGGTCAGCAGCGCAGCGAGGATGGCGTGACCCAGGTCACCGAAGCCGGCGCCATGCTGCAGCAGATCACCCGCGCGGTGGAATCGATCCGCGACATGAACCGGCAGATCGCCACCGCCGCCGAGGAGCAGACCTCGGTGGCCGAGGATATTTCACAGAACCTCACCGAGATCACGGCCATCGCCCACAGCAATCAGGACACCGTGCAGCGCACCCATGCCGCCAGCCAGGTGCTGGGCGATCTCTCACAACAGCTGGGGCTGGTCAGCGCGCGTTTGCAGATGTAGTTGGCTCCGACTCTGGAGGCGCACTTCTGCGCCTTCGGACACCTCTTGCAAAGCCTGTTTTTTGACTTGGCGGACAACTGCGCATAACGTTCACGGCCTGCTCCAAACTGCCCCTTTTTTTCAGGCCAAGGATTCGCATCATGTTGCGCCGTCGCATGCTCATCATGCTGGGGATCACCCTCGTGGTGGTTCTCGCTCTCGCTGCCTACAAAGGCTTCTCCATCTACCAGCAGGTGCAGATGTTCTCCGCACCGCAGCCGGCCATCAATGTGTCGGCGGCGCCCGCCGAGCAGCGCCCGTGGCAGGCCCGCATGCCGGCCATCGGTACGCTCAAGGCGTTCCAGGGCGTCGACCTCAGCACCGAGGTCGACGGCACCGTGCGCGAACTGCTGTTCCAGTCCGGTGAGCAGGTCAGTCAGGGCCAGCCGCTGCTGCAACTGGACAGTGCAGTGGAGCGCGCCATTCTGCAGACCGCCATCGCCGTGCGCGGCCTGGCGCGGGTCGAGTTCGAACGCGGCAAGAACCTGGCCGCCAAGCAGGCCATCTCCAAGAGCGAGTTCGACCGCCTCAACGCCGAGCTGCTCAAGGCCGAGGCCAGCGTCGCCCAGTTGCAGGCCAGCCTGGACAAGAAGCGCCTGCATGCGCCGTTCAGCGGCACCATCGGTATCCGCCAGGTGGATGTCGGCGACTTCGTCAGCACCAGCACCGTGATCGCCACCCTGCAGGACCTGTCGCAGCTGTTCATCGACTTCTACCTGCCCGAGCAGGCCGCGCCCAAGCTGGCCGTCGGCCAGCAGGTCGAGGTCAGCGTGGCCGCCTACCCGGACGAACAGTTCAAGGCCGAGATCGTCGCCCTCAACCCCAGGGTCGAGGACAGCACGCGCAACCTGCAGGTCCGCGCCCAGTTGCCCAACCCGCAGGGCAAGCTGCTGCCGGGTATGTTCGCCACCCTCTCCGTGCTGCTGCCCGGCCAGGCCGCAGCCCTGCCCGTG
>CALMID010000549.1 GCA_937863915.1 uncultured Pseudomonas sp. | reverse complement strand
CAGATGCGCCAGGAAGGCTTTGTCGACAAGGCGATCAACAGCTACCTGCAGTAAGCGGCGGGAATAAAAAAACCGGGCCATGGCCCGGTTTTTTGTTGCCTGTGGTGCGTGCTTAGCGCTGACGGGCCACGTTCAGGCCCTTGAGCAGATTGAGCGCCTGACTCAACTGGTAGTCGTCATCCTGCAGGCGTGGCTTTTCTTCGCCCTTCTTGCTGCTGGGCTTGTCCTGACCACCGTTGCCGTTGCCGAGGTGGCCGGCCAGGTCGGCTTCCTTGAAGGTCTCGGCATCCTGCTCGCGGGTCAGTTTGGCGCGGCGCACTTCGACGTCGGGGATGATGCCCTGGGCCTGGATTGAGCGGCCCTTGGGCGTGAAGTACAGGGCGGTGGTGAGCTTCAGCGCGCGGTCGTTGTTCAGCGGCAGCACGGTCTGCACCGAGCCTTTGCCGAAGCTGTCGGTGCCCATGAGGATGCCGCGCTTGTGATCCTGCAGGGCGCCGGCGACGATTTCCGAGGCCGAGGCGCTGCCGCCGTTGATCAGCACCACCAGCGGCACGCCCTCGCTGGCATCGGCCTTGTCGGCCGAGAAACGCAGCTCGGAGTTGGCGATGCGGCCCTTGGTGTAGACGATCAGACCCTTGGTCAGGAAATGATCGGAGACTTCCACTGCGGCCTGCAGCACGCCGCCGGGGTTGTTGCGCAGGTCCAGCACCAGGCCGCCGAGCTTCTTGCCGCCGTTGTCCTTCTTCAGGCTGGCCAGCGCCTTGCCGACTTCCTCGCCGGTGTTGATCTGGAACTGGCTGATGCGGATGTAGCCGTAGTCGCCTTCCAGCAGCTGGCTCTTGACGCTCTTGGTCTTGATGATGGCGCGCTTGAGCTCGACGTCGAACGGCTGCCCGCCTTCGCGGATCAGGGTGAGGATGATCACCGTGCCCGGCTTGCCGCGCATTTTCTCCACCGCTTCCATCATCGACAGGCCCTTGGTCGGCTGGCCATCGATCTTGATGATGAAGTCGCCGGCCTGGATGCCAGCTTCGGCGGCAGGCGTATCGTCGATCGGCGAGACCACCTTGAGGAAACCGTCTTCCTGACCGACTTCCACGCCAAGGCCGCCGAACTCGCCGCTGGTGCTTTCCTGCAGCTCGGCGAAGGCTTCCGGCTCGAGGTAGGCGGAATGCGGGTCGAGGTTGCTGAGCATGCCCTTGATGGCATTCTCCAGCAGGGTCTTGTCGTCGATCGGCTCGACATAGGCCGCCTTGACCCGGTCCATCACCTCGGCAAAGGTGCGCAGCTCATCAAGCGGCAGCGGCGCCTTGCCGGTTTCGGTGTCCTCGATGGCCGGCGCGGGCTGCTCGGCCGCCAGCAATGGCGCGCTACCCAGCAGCAGGGCGAGGGACAGGGCCAGAGGCGTGAGACGGGGCAGGTGCGGCATGAGCTAACTCCTGAAAATGAGGCGCTTATCCTTGCGCCCGGCACCAGCGTGCCGGGTCGCTGGCGCGGCCCTGCTGGCGAATGGCGAAGTACAAGGCGGGATGGTTGTGCCCGCCGCTGGTGCCGACAGTGGCAATGGGGTCGCCAGCCTTGACGATATCCCCGGCATCTTTGAGCAGACTCTGGTTGTGTCCGTACAGGGTCAGGTAGCCGCCGCCGTGATCGACGATCACCAGCAGGCCGGCGCCGCGCAACCAGTCGGCGAAGACCACGCGCCCGCCGTGCACGGCGCGTACCTGGCTGCCAGCGCTGGCGCCGATCAGGACGCCATCCCACTTGGCGCGCGGATCATCACCCCGGGCTGAGCCG
>CALMID010000548.1 GCA_937863915.1 uncultured Pseudomonas sp. | reverse complement strand
ACAATGCGGTTGCTCAGCAGGAAGCTGTTGATCTTCTCCAGCGGAATGGTCGGAATCGCTTCGGCCATCGGCGTGCTGCGCACCTGTGGCGACAGCTTGATGGTGCCGCGGGAGGCGCCGCGGTTGAGCATCAGGCGCGGCTGGCCGTCGATGTACACCAGGTTCAGCGTGTCACCCGGGTAGATCAGATGGGGATTCTCCACCTGCGGATTGGCGTGCCAGATTTCCGGCCACTTCCACGGCTGGCTGAGGAATTTGCCGGAAATGTCCCAGAGGGTGTCACCGCGAACCACGGTATAACGCTCCGGATGACCTTCTTTGAGCTGCACCTGAGCCTGAGCCAGGCCGCCAGCGGCGAGGAGCAGCAGGGCGAGTAGTGATTTCCTCATGCGGTGAATCCCTTTATTATGTTGGTGCGCCCGAAAGCCGCGAAGAATGCGGCTTGAAGCCCATTTTCAATGCTGTTCATCATCTTAGCAGCGGATTTTGACTTTATTCCACAAGTGCATCACAAACGCATATGGCCATCCTCACCATCCTCGAGTTTCCTGACCCGCGCCTGCGGACCATCGCCAAACCGGTCGAGGTGGTGGACGACGCCCTGCGCCAGCTGATCGACGATATGTTCGAGACCATGTATGCCGCTCCCGGCATCGGTCTGGCCGCTACCCAGGTCAATGTGCACAAGCGTCTGGTGGTGATGGACCTGTCCGAGGACAAGTCCGAACCCATGGTGTTCATCAACCCGGAATTCGAACCGCTGACCGAGCAGATGGACCAGTACCAGGAAGGCTGCCTGTCGGTACCCGGTTTCTACGAGAACGTCGACCGCCCGCAGAAGGTGCGGATCAAGGCGCTTGACCGCAATGGCGAGCCTTTCGAACTGGTGGCCGAAGGTCTGCTGGCCGTGTGCATCCAGCACGAGTGCGACCACCTCAACGGCAAGCTGTTCGTCGACTACCTGTCCAACCTCAAGCGTGATCGGATCAAGAAGAAGCTGGAAAAACAGCACCGTCAGCAAGCTTGATCCCCGAACCCCAAAGGCTTGCTCCGGCAAGCCTTTTTCTTTTCCTGTAGCGAGTCATTCCATGCGCATCGTCTTTGCTGGTACCCCGGAGTTCGCCGCCGAACACCTCAAGGCCCTGCTCGGCACCCAGCATCAGGTCATCGCCGTCTACACCCAGCCGGATCGCCCGGCCGGCCGCGGCCACAAACTGATGCCCAGCCCGGTCAAGCAGCTGGCCGTTGAGCACGGCATTCCGGTGTATCAACCCGCCACCCTGCGGGCGCCGGAAGCACAGGCCGAACTGGCCGCGCTGCAACCGGACCTGATGGTCGTGGTGGCGTACGGCCTGATCCTGCCCCAAGTGGTGCTGGACACCCCGCGCCTGGGCTGCATCAACAGCCACGCCTCGCTGCTACCGCGCTGGCGCGGTGCGGCGCCGATCCAGCGCGCCGTGCAGGCGGGCGATGACGAAAGCGGCGTGACCGTGATGCAGATGGAAGCCGGGCTGGATACCGGGCCGATGCTGCTCAAGGTCAGTACGCCCATCGCGCCCTCCGATACCGGCGGCAGCCTGCATGACCGCCTCGCCGCCCTCGGTTCGCAGGCCGTGATCCAGGCCGTCGATGCACTGGCGGCCGGCACCCTCACGGGCGAAGTGCAGGACGACAGCCTGGCCAACTACGCGCACAAGCTCAACAAGGACGAAGCGCGCATCGACTGGAGTCGCCCGGCCGTCGAACTGGAACGCCAGGTGCGCGCCTTCAACCCCTGGCCGATTTGCCACAGCACACTGAACGGCGAGCCGCTGAAAGTGCTGGCCGCGACCCTGGGCGAGGGCAGCGGGCAGCCCGGACAGATTCTCGCCGCCAGCAAGGACGGCCTGACCGTCGCCTGCGGTGAAGGCGCCCTGCGCCTGACCCGCCTGCAGTTGCCGGGCGGCAAGCCACTGAACTTTGCCGACCTGTACAACAGCCGCCGCGAGCAGTTCGCTCCCGGCCTGGTGCTGTCGTAATGAGGGGGCGTCAATGAATCCCCGCCTGGCCGCCGCCCGCGCCCTGGCGGCCGTACTCAACGGCAAGGCCTCGCTGGGCAGCAGCCTGCCGCCGCTGCTGGACAGGGTCGAGCCGCGTGATCGCGGCCTGGCCCAGGACCTGGCCTTTGGCACCGCCCGCTGGCAGCCACGCCTGGCGCTGCTGATGGACAAGCTGCTGCAGAAGCCCTTCAAGGCTGCCGACCGCGACGTCGAGGCATTGCTGCTGGTGGGTCTGTATCAACTGCTGCATACCCGCATCCCGCCGCATGCCGCCATCGGCGAGACGGTGGCCTGTGTCGACAAGCTGAAGAAAAGCTCGCTCAAGGGCCTGCTCAATGCCGTGCTGCGCAATGCCCAGCGTGACCACGAAGCCTTGCTGGCCGAGCTGGATCGCGATCCGGTGCTGCACACGGCCCATCCGCGCTGGCTGCAGAAGCGCCTGAAGGCCGACTGGCCGGAGCACTGGCAAGCCATCTGCGCGGCCAACAACCAGCACCCCCCGTTGCTGCTGCGGATCAACCGCCGCCAGGGCAGCCGCGAAGCCTATCTGGCCGAGCTACTGGCTGCCGGCATTGCCGCCGAACCCTGCGTATTCAGCCGCGATGGCATCCGCCTGCTGGAAGCCTGCGATGTGAAGACCCTGCCGGGCTTCATGGAGGGCCGCGTCAGCGTGCAGGATGAAGCCGCTCAGCTGGCCGCCGACCTGCTCGACCTGGCACCCGGCCAGCGCGTGCTGGATGCCTGCGCGGCACCCGGCGGCAAGACCTGCCACCTGCTGGAGGCAGAGCCCGGCCTGAGCCATGTCACCGCCATTGACCTGGAACAAAGCCGCCTGGCGCGAGTGCGCGAGAATCTCGACCGCCTCGGCCTGGATGCCGAGCTGATTGCCGCCGACGGTCGCGCGACCAAGGTCTGGTGGGACGGCAAGCCTTTCCAGCGCATTCTGCTGGATGCGCCGTGCTCGGCCACCGGCGTGATCCGCCGCCATCCGGATATCAAGCTGACCCGCCAGGAGGCCGACATCGCCGCCCTGGCTCAGCTGCAGGGCGAGCTGCTGGACGCCCTGTGGCCGACCCTGGAAGTGGGCGGCATCCTGCTGTACGCCACCTGTTCGGTGCTGCCGCAGGAGAACTCGGACAACATCGGTGCCTTTCTCGCCCGCACCCCGGGTGCACGCGAGCTGGACATCACCGGGCCGTTTGGCCTGAAACAGGCGCATGGCCGCCAGTTGCTGCCGCAGGACGGCGGCCACGACGGCTTCTACTATGCCAAGCTGATCAAGATTGCCGCGTCACCACGCGGCTGATGGAGTGACTGCGTGAAGATCATCATTCTCGGCGCCGGCCAGGTCGGTGGAACCCTGGCCGAACACCTGGCCAGCGAAGCCAACGACATCACAGTGGTCGACACCGATACCGAGCGCCTGCGCAATCTCAGCGACCGCCTGGATATCCGTACCGTCGCCGGTCGCGGCTCCTTTCCCACCGTGCTGCGCCAGGCCGGCGCCGATGACGCCGACATGCTGGTGGCGGTGACCAACAGCGACGAAGTCAACATGATCGCCTGTCAGGTCGCCTACACCCTGTTCAGCACCCCGACCAAGATCGCCCGGGTGCGCGAAGCGGCCTACCTGACCCGCAGCGGTCTGTTCGACAACGAGGCCATTCCGGTCGACGTGCTGATCAGCCCGGAACAGGTGGTGACCAACTACATCAAGCGCCTGATCGAATACCCCGGCGCGCTGCAGGTACTCGACTTCGCCGAAGGCAAGGCCCAGCTGGTGGGCGTGCGCGCCTACTACGGCGGTCCGCTGGTCGGTCACGAACTGCGCCAGCTGCGCCAGCACATGCCCAACGTCGATACCCGCGTGGCCGCCATCTACCGTCGCGGTCGGGCCATCATCCCCCAGGGCGATACGGTGATCGAGGCCGACGACGACGTGTTCTTCATCGCCGCCAAGGCCCACATTCGTGCGGTGATGAGCGAGCTGCGGCGCATGGAAGACAGCTACAAGCGCATCGTCATCGCCGGCGGCGGCAACATCGGCGAGCGCCTGGCCGAGGCCATCGAAAGCCGCTATCAGGTGAAGATCATCGAGATGAACCCGGCACGCTGCCGCTACCTCTCGGAAAGCCTGGAAAGCACCATCGTCCTGCAGGGCAGCGCCTCCGACCGCGACCTGCTGGTGGAAGAAAACATCAACGAGGCGGATATCTTCCTCTCGCTGACCAACGACGACGAAGCCAACATCATGTCGTCCCTGCTGGCCAAGCGTCTGGGCGCGCGCAAGGTAATGACCCTGATCAACAACCCGGCCTACGTCGACCTGGTCCAGGGCGGCGAGATCGACATTGCCATCAGCCCGCAGCTGGCCACCATCGGCACCCTGCTGACCCATGTGCGCCGCGGCGACATCGTCAGC
The DNA here is from genome assembly GCA_937863915.1 of uncultured Pseudomonas sp. Taxonomy (GTDB): domain Bacteria; phylum Pseudomonadota; class Gammaproteobacteria; order Pseudomonadales; family Pseudomonadaceae; genus Aquipseudomonas. The sequence continues at coordinate 2,775 of CALMID010000548.1, read as the reverse complement.
GTGCACTCGTTGCGCCGCGGCGCAGCCGAGGCCATCGAGGCCATTGCCCACGGCGATGCCAAGTCGAGCAAGGTGGTCGGTCGCAGCGTGGAAAACATTGCCCTGCCGCCCGGCACCACCATCGGCGCGATCATCCGCGACGAAGAAGTGCTGATCGCCCACGACGACACCCGGATCGAGTCGGGCGACCATGTGATCCTGTTCCTGGTCGACAAGAAGTACATTCGCGATGTCGAGCGCCTGTTCCAGGTCGGCCTGGCGTTCTTCTGACAAGCACGATCATTCGGGGGCAAGCATGCGCGAAGGACTGGAAAAGATGCTGGCGCGCGGCGTGGACAACTCGCTGCTGCGCTTTGGCCTGGGCAAGGCCTGCCTCGACGAGGGCGAGGCCGAGCAGGCCATGCAGCATCTGCAGAAGTGCCTGAGTTTCGACCCGGCCTATTCGGCGGCGTGGAAACTGCTGGGGCAGGCCTGCCTCAAGCAGGGCCTGGATGCCGAAGCGCGCCTGGCCTGGGAGAACGGTCTGGAAATCGCCCGCCAGCGTGGCGACAAGCAGACCGAAAAGGAAATGCTGGTGTTCCTGCGCCGGCTGGACAAGAGCGCCGGCACGTACTGATCACTCGCCGAGAAAACGCAGGCCCACGCCGAGCGTTTCGACCCGAATCACTTCCATGCGCAGGATGGGCGCCTCCATCGGCAGCCCCTGCACCTGACCCTGGACCTGTTCACCGACCTTGAGCAGGGAGTGCGCCTGATCCAGCAGGATATAGACCCCGCAATCGGAGATATCCCGTGTGGTGACCATCATCTCGCCATGCAGTGGATGCTCCAGCTTGAGCTTGACCTTGAGCGGGGTCCGCGGATTGCCTCGTTGATTTGTCATGCGCCTCCGGCTCTGGCCTGGAACTACGGGTTAATTCATTAAAGCAGGTTTCGTTAGTACCACTTCTTCTCGCTATCGGGGCGTTTCTTGAAGCGCTTCATGCTCCACATGTACTGGCTGGGCGCCTGCCGCACCTGCTTCTCGATACCCTGATTGAGCGCCGTCACGGCCAGCTCGACGTCATCGCCATACAGCGCTTCGGGCGCAGCCTCGATGATCACGCGGTAACCGCTGCCGTCGTCCAGGCGCAGCGCATGGATAAACACCGCCACCGCCTTGTGCCCGTGCACCAGTGACGGCACGAATTTGCTGGTCAGCGTCGGCACGCCGAAGAAGGGCACGAACACACCACTGGTGCGGCTGGGTTCCGGGTCGGCGGCAATGCCGGCAATGCCGCCACTGCGCACGCGCTTGACCAAGCTGACGATGCCTTCGCGCGTCGAGGGCGCCAGCTCGTTGCCCAGTTGCGTGCGCTGGCGTACCAGCAATTCATCCACGGCCTTGAGCTTTGGCGGACGGTAGAGAATGCTCGGCTGGCACAGGGAGCAGACGTACTGCAGGAGCATTTCCCAGTTGCCCAGATGGCTGCTGATCAGCACCACGCCCTTGCCCGACTGCAGCGCCTGCTGCAGCACTTCCATGCCCTCGACCTGGCGGATCAGGCCCAGCGATTTCTGCGCCGGCCAGATCCAGGCACAGGCGCTTTCGGTCAGGGTCTGGCCAATGTTCTTGAGCGTCTGCCCGACCAGCGCCTCGCGCGCTTCAGGTGCCATGTCCGGAAAGCATTTGCCAAGATTGACCCGCACCACCTGGCGCGAACCGTTCGGCAGCTTCCACATCAACCAGCCAATGGCACTGCCTACGGCCTGCACGGCGCGCCAGGGCAACAGGGCAAACAGACGGAGGAAGCCAACCACCAGGCGGCCTTTCAGATCATCCACAGCGGACTCCAGGCAAAACGGCAAAGGCGGCCATTGTAACCGTCTGCCGGTCGCTGTCAGCGCCTGGCCTGCAGTTCGGCATAGCGGTCGCAATCGGTGGTGTGATCCATGACCATGCCGGCGGCCTGCATGTAGGCATAGCAGATGGTCGGACCGACGAAGCTGAAGCCCAGCTTCTTCAAGGCCTTGCTCATGGCCTCGGCCTCCGGCGTGACGGCAGGCACTTCGCTGCGCCCGGCAAAATGATTGATCTTCGGCACGCCACCGACAAACGACCAGAGCAGCGCCACCGGGTCCTCCAGCTTCAGCCAGGCCCGCGCGTTCTGCCGCGCAGCCTGCAGCTTGAGGCGATTGCGAATGATGCCGGGGTCCTGCAGGCGATCTTCGATCTCACCATCGCTCATCCGCGCCAGGCGCTCGACATCGAAGCCCCACAGCACCTGTCGATAGCGCTCGCGCTTCTTCAGCACGGTGATCCACGACAGGCCAGCCTGGAAACCTTCCAGCAACAGCAGTTCGAACAGACGCTGCGGATCGCGCAGCGGTACTCCCCATTCCTCATCGTGGTAGGCGATGTACAGCGGGTCACTGGTGCACCAGAAGCAGCGTGGCATAAGGCGTTCCATGCGGATTGCGCAGAATTGATCGGGTATACTGCCGCGTTTTACGACATCGTCTCGATACCGGTGAAATTCGTGAGCCAGACTACGCCTGACGTCAGCACCTTCCAAGGATTGATCCTCGCCCTGCAAAGCTACTGGGCCGAGCAGGGCTGCGTGATCCTGCAGCCCTACGACATGGAAATGGGTGCCGGCACCTTCCATACCGCCACCTTCCTGCGCGCCATCGGCCCGGAGACCTGGAACGCCGCCTACGTGCAGCCGTCCCGCCGCCCGGCCGACGGCCGCTACGGCGAGAACCCCAACCGCCTGCAGCACTACTACCAGTTCC
>CALMID010000547.1 GCA_937863915.1 uncultured Pseudomonas sp. | reverse complement strand
CCTATCTGCCCCAGGCCAACCGGGCGGCCCGAATCTTTGCCGAGGTGAGCGGTGGTGAGGCGCTGAACGTGCTGCCGGAGAGCCTGGGCAATCGCGCGGTGACGGCCCATCTGCTGGGCGGCGCGGTGATGGCAGCCAGCCCTGAGCAGGGCGTGGTGGATGCCCGGCACCAGGTATTCGGGTATCCGGGGCTTTACGTGATCGATGGCAGCAGCATCCCGGCCAATGTCGGGGTCAACCCGAGCCTGACCATCGCCGCGCTGGCCGAGCGGGCCATCAGCCTGTGGCCTGAGCGGCAATCGGATTGAGCGCGCTCAGTCCTCGTCGCGGCCATCCATCATGGTGCGCTTGAGCAGCACGTAGACCGCGCCGGTGCCGCCATGCTTGGGCAGGCAGGAGGTGAAGCCGAGCACCTGCGGGTGCTGACGCAGCCAGGTGTTGACGTGGCTCTTGATCATCGGCCGCTTGCCGTCCAGGCGCGCGGCCTTGCCATGGGTCACGCGCACGCAGCGCACTTCGTAGCGCGCGGCTTCGGCAAAGAAGTCCCAGAGCGTCTCGCGGGCCTTCTCCACGCTCATGCCATGCAGGTCGAGGCTGCCCTCGAAGGGCACCTGGCCGGCCTTGAGCTTGCGCAGCTGGCTGTCCTGCACACCATCGCGGGCCCAGTACAGCTCATCCTCGGCGCCTACATCGATGACGAACTGATCGGACAGGCCGTCAACCTTGGTCTCCGAGGTGCGCACCACGGCGTTGTGCCGGCGCTGCTGGATCTGCTGGCGGTCGGGGCGAACCTTGCCGGTGTCGGCCTGGTCGACCTGGATACGTTTGACACCGCGCATCTCGCTGGTGAACAGGGAAAAATCATCGTCTGACATGGAAGGCTCCGCACTGAGGCGGGCATTTTAGCCTGATCAGGGTTGGCGTTTCAGCAGATCACGGGCGAAGGACAGTTGTCCGTGCTGGCGCCTGTGGCGGCGTGCCACGCGCCACAGGCGGATGCCACCGACCAGCGCGCCCAAGGCGCCCAGGCCGAGCAGGGCACTGGTAGCAGCCGAAGAACCGGCCGTGCCGAGCGGGGTGACCTGGCCGAACAGACTGGCCAGGGTCGCCAGCAGCAGGAGCACGCCACAGGCGCTGAGCAGCGCGCCGACGGCGGCCAGCAGGCGCCAGCGCCACGGTCCGGGTTGGCGGTCGCGCAGGCAGCGTGCGTTGAAATTTCCCGAGCGTTTCATGAGGCTCCTCCAGCGGCTCGCTCGTTCGACCCGCTGGTCAGGCAGAAGTTCAGTAGGGCAGGTGTGCCATCTTCGTTATGCGTTTAGAATCGCCCACCCGTTTTTCAGGAGTGTGCCGTGAACCCGTCCCGTCTGCTTACCCTGCGTGACCATATCCGCTGGGCCGTCAGCCGTTTTCATGCCGAAGAACTGTTCTTCGGTCACGGTACCGACAACGCCTGGGACGATGCCCGCCATCTGGTGCTCGGCGCCCTGCACCTGCCGTTCGAGATTGCCGACAGCTACCTGGATTGCCGCCTGGAGGATGACGAGCGCGAGCATCTGCAAGGGTTGCTCCGGCGCCGCATCGAGGAGCGGGTGCCGACCGCCTATCTGGTGGGTGAGGCCTGGTTCTGCGGCTTGCCGTTCCTGGTCGATGAGCGGGTGCTGGTGCCGCGCTCGCCGATTGCCGAACTGATTGGTGCGCAGTTCGAGCCCTGGCTGCCCAAGCCGCCGGCGCGGATTCTCGACCTGTGCACCGGTTCTGGCTGCATCGGCATCGCCTGTGCCTATGCCTTTCCGGAGGCTGAAGTGGTGCTGGGCGATCTGTCCTTTGACGCCCTGGAAGTGGCCTGCCAGAACATCGAGCGGCATGGTCTGGAAGAGCGCGTCTACACGGTGCAGGGTGATGGTTTCGATGGCCTGCCCAAGCAGCGTTTTGACCTGATCGTGTCCAACCCGCCCTACGTGGATGCCGAGGACTTCGCCGGCATGCCGGCCGAGTACCAGCACGAGCCGGCGCTCGGGCTGGCCTGTGGCGATGACGGCCTGGATCTGGTGCGGCGCATGCTGGCCGAGGCGGCCGATCATCTGACCGAGCAGGGCGTGCTGATTGTCGAGGTGGGCAACAGCCAGGTGCATGTCCAGGCACTGTACCCCGAGGTGGATTTCACCTGGCTGGAGTTCGAGCAGGGCGGTCACGGCGTGTTCCTGCTGGCCGCGGCGCAGTGCCGCGAACATCAGGCGCTGTTTCGCTCGCGCCTGCGCTGAGCGAAATCGGTTCTCAGAAGATCATCAGTAGGAAGACCAGCGCTGCCTCGAATAGGCCAAACAGCACCAGCAGGGTGATGGTAAAGCGCAGCGCCGACTCGTCGCGTTTGCGTGCCTGCACCTGTTCTTCCAGCACACGAATCTTCAGGGCCTGATCGTGCAGGCTCTGGTCGGCCTGCTGCAGCATCTGACCAGCATCGAGCATGCTCAGCGGCATCAGCTTGTCGCGGTTCCAGTCCGCTTTCAGGTTGGCGACCAGGCCGGCATGGATGCGTCCCTTCATGTGCAGTGCGTCTTCGTACTCGACGCTAAAGCCCAGGCTTTCCAGCAGCTTGTCGCGGCGCTGGCGGTTCTCGTCGTCCAGGCTGCCCTTCATGCCCAGGGCAAAGTCTTCCACCTGGTAGGCGGAGAAGTGCTGGCGTGCCCAACTGATGGCCTGGGCCAGGAGAAAGCGGCCCAGACCGCGGTTGCCTGGTTCGACCTGCAGACCGGCCTCGGGAGTGAAACTGAGGCGGCGCTCGGCGTGATTGGCCCACACCTCCAGCAGGTTGGTTTCCTTGTGCAGCATCTGCCCGGGTAGTTGCACGGTCAGGCGCAGCAGACTGAGATCCTTGGTGTGGCGCTCCACCCGGCTCAGCTCGGCAAAGCGCAGCGGCCGCGCGCCGGCCCCGCGTTCAGTCGGTTGCGCGGCCAGTCGCAGCAGGTGGTGCTGCTTGGGTTTCAGCTCGGCCCATTGCGCCTTGAGCAGGGCAATCGGGTCGGCGGGCTGTTCTTCGGGAATGCTGGGCGTTTCGCTCATGCCGGGGCTGCCAGTTCTTGTTGTTGACTCTATATCGGCCAAATGACGCGACTCTGCAACTGTGGCAGATGTTCATCAGCCCTGCCGGGGCGTGTCAGGCCCAGGCGGCATGGGTATACTGGCGGCCCTGTTTGAACCCTCCGCGGAGCCTTGTGATGTCCGGCAATACCTACGGCAAGCTGTTCACCGTCACCACCGCTGGCGAAAGCCATGGTCCGGCGCTGGTCGCCATCGTTGACGGTTGCCCGCCGGGCATCGAGATTTCCCTCGATGACCTGCAGCGCGATCTCGATCGCCGCAAACCGGGCACCAGTCGCCACACAACCCAGCGCCAGGAAGACGATGAAGTCGAAATCCTCGCCGGGGTGTTCGAGGGCAAGACCACCGGCTGCTCGATCGGCCTGCTGATCCGCAACACCGACCAGAAGTCCAAGGACTACTCGGCGATCAAGGATCTGTTCCGCCCGGCCCATGCCGACTACACCTACCATCACAAGTACGGAATCCGCGACTACCGTGGCGGTGGCCGCAGCTCGGCGCGCGAAACCGCCATGCGCGTGGCCGCCGGCGCTATCGCCAAGAAGGTGCTGGCCGGCTTCGGCATCACCGTGCGTGGCTACATGAGCCAGCTGGGCCCGATCGAGATTCCCTTCAAGACCTGGGACAGCGTCGAAGAGAACGCCTTCTTCAGCCCCGACCCGGACAAGGTGCCGGAGCTGGAGGCCTATATGGATCAGCTGCGCCGCGACCAGGACTCGGTCGGCGCGAAGATCACCGTGGTCGCCGAAGGCGTGATGCCGGGCCTGGGTGAGCCGATTTTCGATCGCCTGGACGCCGAGCTGGCCCATGCGCTGATGAGCATCAACGCGGTCAAGGGCGTCGAAATCGGTGACGGCTTTGCCTGCGTCGCCCAGCGCGGCACCGAGCACCGCGATGAGCTGACGCCGGACGGTTTCGTCAGCAACCATGCCGGCGGCATCCTCGGTGGCATTTCCTCCGGTCAGCCGATTGTCGCCCACCTGGCGCTCAAGCCGACTTCCAGCATCACCACGCCGGGCCGTTCCATCGATATCCACGGCAACCCGGTGGAGGTCATCACCAAGGGTCGCCACGATCCGTGCGTCGGTATCCGCGCCACGCCGATCGCCGAGGCGATGATGGCCATCGTTC
>CALMID010000546.1 GCA_937863915.1 uncultured Pseudomonas sp. | reverse complement strand
CCTTCCAGACCCCGCTGGCGACCAAGCATGCCTTCCAGGGCTGGGCCGACGTGTTTCTCACCACCCCGGCCGACGGCATCGAGGACGCCTATGTCGGCGTTACCGCGCCGCTGTGGGGCGGCCAGCTGCAGGCCTGGTACCACGACTTCGATGCCGAACAAGGCAGCGACAGCTATGGTGACGAAATCGACCTTTCCTACGGCCACCCCATTCCCGGGGTGAAAGGCCTGGTCGCTCTGGCCAAGTACGCCACCTACAGCTCGGATGACGAGGCCCTGACCGTCGACACCGACAAGTTCTGGCTGCAGCTGCAGTACACCTACTGAGTCACCCCGGTGGGTGGCAGACACCTGCGACCAACCACCACTACCTCCAGCCACTCCCCCCGAGGCCCCGTAACAGGGGCCTCGCGCTTTTGTGCCCGTGCCTGCGGCTACCTCTTTGGCGGTAGCGCGGCAGAGGAATGGGAGCCCCCCGGTTGCACGCCTAAGATGGCTGCAAACGGAGGTGCACCATGCTCACAGACAGCAACACGCTCACCGCGCTTCGCCAACACCACCTGTTTGGCAAACTGCCGGCAGCGGCCTTCCACGAGGTTTGTGGCCTGGCCATCTTCCGCCGTCTGGATGGCGGCGACATCCTGTTCCACCAGGGCGATGTCGCCGATCGCTTCTACCTGCTGCTCGACGGCCAGATGAAGCTCACCCGCGTACTGCCCGAGGGCCACGAAAAGCTGGTCGAGGTCATCCACGCCGGCCAGAGCTTCGCCGAAGCCCTGCTGTTCAGCGGTGCGCCGAACTACCCGGTGTCGGCCAGCGCGCTCAAGGGCAGCAGCCTGGTCAGCATCGACGGCTCGCACTACCGGCGCATCCTCGAAGAACAACCGAAGATCTGCCTGGACCTGCTGGCCACCTTCAGCATCCGCCTGCACCAGCGCCTCAACGAGATCGACACCCTGACCCTGGCCAACGCCAGTCGCCGGGTGGTGCGTTTTCTCTGCCAGGAACAGGAGGCGTGCAACGGGCCGATCCAGCTCAATGTGCCCAAGCGCCTGATCGCCTCGCAGCTGGGCATCCAGCCGGAAACCTTCTCGCGCATCCTGCACCGCATGATCGACGCCGGGGTGATCGCCATGGAGCGGCGCAATATCCGCATCCTCGATACCCCGAGCCTGGTCAACTACTGCGACTGAACCTTCCCCCGGCCGGCGTCCGGGCCGGCCCCTACGGAGCCGACGCCATGTCCGACAGCACCCTGCCCCTGGTCTACTCCTGCTCCGGTTGCTCCAATGTGGCGCAACTGGCCAATACCCTGGCGGTGCGTCTGGACCGCGCGGGCCTGGCCGAGATGTCGTGCATTGCCGGTGTCGGCGGGCGCGTCGCCTCGCTGGTCAACAAGGCCAACTCCGGGCGCCCCATCCTCGCCATCGACGGCTGCAACCTGCAATGCGTGAAGGGCTGCCTGGCGCAGCACGACGTGAAGGCCGATCTGCACCTGATCCTCAGCCAGTACGGGTTGAAGAAACGCTACGGTGAGGACTGCTCCAGCGAGGATGCCGAGCAGCTGTTTGCCGAGGTGAGCCAGCTGATTGCCAGCGTCCGTCTGCAACGGCGCGTGCCGCTGCAAGCGGTGAAGTAAGGCTGGACCAGATGGCGTTGGGCTTCGTCGCCTGGCGACTCAACCCAACCTACCTCATTCCCTAAGCCGAGCAGCCTTACAGGCGGAAACGCAGGGTCAGGTCGCGCAGGCCATCCATGCTGCGGTTGATGCTCTGGCTGGTGCTCTCGGTCTCGATGCTGGAATGCGCCGACTGCTCGGCCACCTCGCCGATGCGATTGAGCGAGCGGTTCATTTCCTCGGCCACATGCGACTGCTCCTCAGCCGCCGTGGCGATCTGGTTGGCCATGCCGCGAATGGTCTGTACCGCATCGACGATATGTTCGAAGGCATTTTGTGCCGCCTCGATCTGCTGCAGGGTCAGCTCGCTGCCCTGACGCGACTCGCCCATGGCGGCGCTGGCGCGACCGGCCTGGGCCTGCAGACGGGAGATCAGGCCGCTGATTTCGCCGGCCGAGGTCTGCGTGCGCGCCGCCAGGTTGCGCACCTCGTCGGCCACCACGGCAAAGCCCCGGCCCTGCTCACCCGCCCGCGCCGCCTCGATGGCCGCATTCAAGGCCAGCAGGTTGGTCTGCGCGGCGATGCTGCTGATCACCTCCAACACCCGGCCAATTTCCTCGCTGTCGGCCAGCAGTTGCTGCATCACCTCGGACAGGCCCTCGACATGCCGCGACAGGTCGCGAATGGCGTCCACCGAAACCTGCATCACCGCATGGCCGCTGCTGGTTTCGCGCTCGGCGGTGTCGGCGGCACTGGCCGCCTCCACCGTACTGCGTGCCACTTCGTGGGAAGTCGCCAGCATCTGGTTCATGGCCGTGGCCACCTGATCGATCTCGGCCTGCTGCTCGCGCACATTGCTGGAGTTGACCGAGGCCATGCTGGCCATGCGCGCGCAGCTTTCGTCGGCCGCCTGGGCCGACTCACGCACGGCGCGGATCATCTCGCCCACCTGGATCAGCAGCTGATTGTAGGCATGGGTAATGCGGCCGATCTCGTCATCATCAAAGCGCGCCTCCAGTGGCTGGGAAAAATCTCCCGAGCCGACCAGCTCCAGGCGGTGGCGCAGCGCGCCGATGCGGTGCATCAGCCAGTTCATCCCGGCCAGACGGCCGAGCACCACCAGCAGCAGTATGATCAGCGTCTAGCACATCGCCAGCCAGCGCTGGCTGGCGGCGGTGCTGTTGGCATCGGCCGACATCAGGCCGACTACCTCGTCCATATCTTTGAGAATCTGCTCGGAGTCCGCGGCCAGACCACGCAGTTCGGCCTCCGTGGTGCCGCCAGCGGCCACCGCCATGACCCGCTGACGGTACTGCTCCCACTCACGGTCGACGACCTCCAGCTGCTGACGCGCGCTGGCCAGTTTCAGCGGTTTGATGTTCTGCGCGGTATCGCCCTTGAGCAGCAGACGGTGGCTGCTCTCGAAGCGCTGTACGGTCTGCTCCAGCTGGCTCATGGGCAGCACTTTCTGCGCCACCAGGATGCTTTCCTTGGCCATTTTCTGGCTGAGCATGCGCTGAGCCCCGGCCATGTCCAGCTGGGTGGCATCACGCACCGAGAGGAACAGCACCGCCGCGGTCAGCGCCGCGCAGCAGAAGATCAGCAGGTAGGAAAAGAAGAACTGTGAATTGATGCTGCGAAAGCCGAGCAGGCGCAGGCTGCGCTGAATCAGGTCGGTGATGGCGTCGAACATGGTCAAGTCTCCATTTGTTGTGTAGCCCCAGCCCACTCACGGTCATCACCCAGGTCGCCGGTCTTTGCCGGCGCTTCGTTTTCTCTGTCACCGCAACCAGCCCGAAGACTCAGCAGGCCCCCGCCTGCTCAGCCTTGACCTGCGCCCCCAGCCCGCCGAGCAGCTGCCACAGGCGTGGCGGCAGATCGTCCGGATCGAGGCTGTCGATCAGGTTTTTCAGCGCCAGCCCCAGCTCGGTATCCCCTTCGATCACCAGACGGCGGCGAAAGAACAGCGTGTCCGGGTCTTCCAGACGGCTGGCCAGCAACAGGAACTCGCGCCAGTTGCCGCGGATCGTCACATCTATCGGCGCCTCGCGTGCCACCTTGAGACCGCTGCCGGATCGGGTCAGGCACCAGCTCAGGTCCAGGTCGCTGATCTGCAAGCGTAGCCAACGTCCGCACAACAGGTCGAAAGATCCATTGGCCAGCGGTGCCGCAAACAGACGCGCGGTCAGGTACTGCAACAGCTGCTGCTGCACGGCGAACGGCACATGCCGGGCGCGGGGCAGCAACGGTTCACTGAGGCGCAGCAGCGCCTGGCTCAAGGTCAGCATAGTCCCATCTCCTCTGCGCTGAGCATGCCGGGGCGGCCATGCCAGTAGCCGTTGCAGCCATCCACGGCGAGCGGCGGCAAGGCGCCATCGATCACCGCACGATAGGCCGCGATCACCTCGCTCATGCCCTGCGCGCGCGGGCTCAGGCGTAGCAGGTCGATACCGCTGCGCTGCAGCTCGGGGTAGTCGCCCAGCAGATTGCTGACCTTGGCCGAGAGGGTCTGGATGCCGTTGAGGGTGAACAGCGCCTCGCCTTCCTGGCTGTGCAGGGCGATGCCCTCGGGGTAATTGATGCAGCAGAACTGACAATCGTCCTTCGGCCGGTTTTCCGCCCGCGCGGTGAAGCAGCGCGCCGAATAGGCCAGCGGCAGGTGGCCGTAGGCGAACAGCTCGATTTCGGGGCGCGCCTGGCCAAGGCTGTCGAGCTGCGCCAGGCAGTCGCGCAGCAGCGCGCCGGAGCACTCCACCGGCGGCACCCAGCGCTGCAGACCGCAGCGCTGCAGCTCGGCCAGGGCGTGGCCGTTGTACAGGTTCAGCGCCGGCCCGGCGACAAAGGGCAAACCGCGCTCGCTGAGTAGCTGCACCGCGCCCATGTCGCTGGCCTCGACCAGCAGCTCGCCGTTGTCGCACAGGCGCGTGAGGCTGGACAGTTCGCTGCTCGCCTCCACCAGCGCCAGGCTCGACAGCACCAGCTCGGCCTGGGTGCATTCGCGCAGCTCACGAGCCAGCCCCAGCCAGTCGGCAAGGCGCATGCCACGGCGCTTGGAGCACACGGTTTCGCCCAGGTAGATGACATCCAGCGGCTGGGCGGCCATCTCGGCGTAGAAGTCCAGCAGTTGGTCACGTGGCCAGTAGAACAGCACAGGGCCCAGGGACAGTTTCATTGGTTTCTCCTCGCGTTCATTGCCAGGCCCGGTGATAGGCGCCCAGGGTGGTCTGGCTGCCTTCGGACACGCTCTGCAGCGCGGCATTCCAGTCCGGCCGCACGACAAACTGCTGCGGCGCGCGGGCGTGGCTGTCGAGGGCGGCGCGCCAGACCCGGGTGACCTGCTCGACATAGGCCGGGCTGCGCTGGCGGCCCTCGATCTTCACCGCGCGTATGCCGATTTCGGCCAGCTGCGGGATCAGGTCGAGGGTGTTGAGGCTGGTCGGCTCCTCCAGGGCATGGAAGCGCTGGCCGTTGACCAGAAAGCGGCCCTTGCACAGGGTCGGATAACCGGCCGATTCCGCCAGACCGTAACGGTCGATCAGCACGCCGTTGAGGCGCGCGCTCAGGCCATCGGCCTCTTCCTGCCAGCGCACCGCCTTGGCCGGCGAGCACACGCCGCAGAGGTTGGGCGACTCGCCGGTGAGGTAGGACGACAGGTGGCAGCGGCCTTCGGCCATGATGCACAGGCTGCCGAAGGCGAAGACCTCCAGCGCCACCGTGGTCTTTTCTGCCAGCACGCGCACCTGGGCCAGCGACAACACGCGCGGCAGCACCGCGCGGCGGATGTTGTAGCGCTGCTGGTAGAAGCTCAGCGCCGCGGCGTTGGTCGCCGAGCCCTGCACCGAGAGGTGCAGGTTGAGATCCGGGTGGCGCTGGCTGGCGTAGGCCAGCACGCCGGGGTCGGCGGCAATCAGCGCATCCACGCCGAGGTCGGCGGCGCGGTCCACCGCCCGCTGCCAGCGCTGCCAGCCACCCGGCTGGGCGTAGGTGTTGACCGCCACATAGAGCTTGCGCCCGTGCTGGCGGATCAGTTGCAGACCGCTGTCGAGCTGCTGCTCGTCGAGGTTGAGGCCGGCGAAATGCCGGGCATTGGTGTCATCGCGAAAGCCGACGTAGATGGCGTCGGCGCCCTCGCGCACGGCGGCCTTGAGCGCAGGCAGGCTGCCTGCCGGACATACCAGTTGCATGGGTTTTGCTCCCCCGCTGATCGGTGTCGGCCACTTTAGGCACTGGCCCGGCGAGGGCCATGATGGCAATCAAGGTTGCCCGCCCTCGCGCCTCAGAACCTGTTCAAAGTCTCGCGAGCTAGAGAAAAACAAGGCGAAAGTGACTGAGGAAGCGGA
>CALMID010000545.1 GCA_937863915.1 uncultured Pseudomonas sp. | reverse complement strand
GGAGGCATCCAGCGCGCTGGATGAGCGACCGGCAAAGGCGGTGCCCATGGCACTGGCGCTTTGCTCGTTGATGGCAAAGCCGGCGGCCAGCAGTTGGTTGCTGACAAGCAGGGCTGAAAGGGAAAGAGCGAGGCGGGATGGGGACAGATACTGCATGAATTGAACATCCGTTCACTGACGAAGGGCGCGAATGCTAAGGATTAATTACTGTCTGTCCAGTCAAATTACAAAATGACTACAGTTGAGTAAAGGCTCTAGAACGGACGTTCCAGCGATTTACCAGGCGATTTCTGAGTGCTTATTTTTCGTTCAAGGCGGATCGACTAAACGATCAGGCCCGCACATGGCGGGCCTGATTGGTTACGCGGGATGGGTTCCCGGCAGGTCTGTCAGTTGTCGTAGCCGAGGTTGGGTGCCAGCCAGCGTTCAGTGACGCTGAGGTCCTGACCTTTGCGCTTGCTGTAGCTCTCGACCTGATCCTTGTCGACCTTGCCCACGGCAAAGTACTGGGCCTCGGGGTGGGCGAAGTACCAGCCGGACACCGCCGCTGCCGGGAACATGGCGTAGTGCTCGGTGAGGAACACGCCGCTCTGACCGGCCTTGTTGTAGTCGGCCTCGGGGTCGAGCAGTTTGAACAGGGTGGCCTTCTCGGTGTGGTCCGGGCAGGCCGGGTAGCCGGGTGCCGGACGGATGCCGTTGTACTGTTCCTTGATCAGCTCTTCGTTGGAGAGCTGTTCGCCCTGGGCATAGCCCCAATGGTGTTTGCGCACCTGCTCGTGCAGCCACTCGGCGCAGGCCTCGGCCAGGCGGTCGGCGAGGGCTTTGACCATGATGCTGTTGTAGTCATCACCCTTGGCCTCGTAGGCCTTGGCCACTTCCTCGGCGCCGATGCCGGCGGTGGTGATAAAGCCACCCACGTAGTCGGTCACGCCGCTTTCCTTGGGCGCAACGAAGTCGGCCAGCGACAGGTTGGGTTTGCCGTCCGGCTTGATGGTCTGCTGGCGCAGGTGATGCAGCTGGGCAATGACTTTGCCGTGGTCGGCGCGCACTTCGATATCGTCGTGGTTGATCTGGTTGGCCGGCCAGAATCCGAACACGGCGCGGGCCTTGATCAGCTTCTCGTCGATCAGTTTGTTCAGCATCGCCTGGGCATCGTGGAACAGTGCGGTGGCCGCTTCGCCCACCACCTCGTCGGTGAGGATGCGCGGGTACTTGCCGGCCAGGTCCCAGGAGATGAAGAAGGGCGTCCAGTCGATGTATTCGGCCAGCACCTTGAGGTCGATGTCGTCCAGCACCTGCACGCCGGTGAAGCTCGGCTTGGGCGCGATGTAGCCGGTCCAGTCGAACGCCGGCTTGTTGGCCAGGGCATCGGCATAGGGCAGGCGCTCGGTACGCGAAGCGCGTGCCGCGGTGCGTTCACGAACCTCGACGTATTCGGCGCGGGTCTTCTCGACGAAGCCGGCTTTCAGCTCCTTGGACAGCAGTTGGGTGGCTACGCCCACGGCGCGCGAGGCGTCGGTGACGTAGACCACCGCGTCGTTCTGGTACTTGGGCTCGATCTTCACCGCCGTGTGGGCCTTGGAGGTGGTGGCGCCGCCGATCATCAGCGGCAGGCTGAAGCCCTGGCGCTGCATTTCGCGGGCGACGTGGACCATCTCGTCCAGCGACGGTGTGATCAGCCCGGACAGGCCGATGATGTCGCATTTCTCGGCGATGGCTGTCTGCAGGATCTTCTCCGCCGGCACCATGACGCCGAGGTCGACGATGTCGTAGCCGTTGCAGCCGAGCACCACGCCGACGATGTTCTTGCCGATGTCGTGC
>CALMID010000544.1 GCA_937863915.1 uncultured Pseudomonas sp. | reverse complement strand
AGTAGTTGATGCGCTCGGTGATCGGGCTGTCCTCGTTGACCATCGGCACCTTGGCGTTCGGGGCCTTGATCGTCAGCTGGCCACCCATGCGGTCGGTGGCATAGTCAACCAGGGCGTCCTCGAGGAACGGCTCGCTGACGGCATCGATCCAGGCGGTAAAAGAGGCCAGCGCCAGCGGCGTATCTTCGGCCTTCTGCTCACCGGGCTTGCAGTAGGCAATGCAGGTTTCCGCGTACTGGGTGCCAGGCTGGGTGATGAAGATGCGAATGCCAATACCGCTGGTGTTCTGCTTGGACAGCAGATCGGCCAGGTAGTGTTCGGCGGCTTCGGTGATGGTAATGGCGCTCATGGCAACTCCTTACAGATATGAGCGCAGTGTACGCCATCACCTGCCGCGGATAAAGCCATAGCAAAACAGTCGGATTAGTCAGGCGTACGCCACCACGCAGTTGCGCCCGGCCTGCTTGGCCCTGGCCAGCGCCTGCTCGGCACGCTCGCAGAACTGCCGCGGATTAAGACAATTGGCGTCCAGCTCGGCAACTCCGATGCTGACGCTGTAGCGCACGGTCTGCCCGTCATGCAGCAGAACCTGCTGGCTCACGGCGTCACGCAGGCGCTCGGCCAGCTGTAGCGCACCCTCGCCTGCGGTGTCCGGCAACAGCACGGCGAACTGGTCGGCGGCATAGCGCCCGCAGGGATCGAGATTGCGCACATGCTGACCAAGCAGTTCGGCCAGGCTACGCAGCAACAGGTCGCCAGCCGCATGCTCGTAATGGCTGTTGAATGCCTTGAACTGGTCAATATCCAGCAACAGCAGCGACAGCTGGCGCTGGTAACGCTGATGGCGGGCGAACTCCTGTTCCAGCGATTTGTCCCAGTGTGCGCGGTTGAGCAGGCCACTGAGTGCATCAGTCCGGGTCAGCTGGTGCAGCCTGGCCGTGACGTTCTGCAGTTGCTTCTTGTTGCTGGCGACGTGGGTCACGTCGTAGATCACCACGCAGATATGCCCCACCTTCCCCGTGGCATCCTTGATCGGGATGATGGTGGTGTTCTGGTACATGAAGTCTTCCTGCCCGGTGATGGGCTGGTAGTTCTTGAAGCGCACCAGATAGGGCCGCTGCTCCCAGATGGTGAAGGTCCGCGTGCCGAGTGTCGCCACCGTTTCCGCCTTGTTGCGGAACCACGCCTCCTCCATCTCCGGGAAAATGCGAAACACGCTCTGCCCCTGCACTTCCTCGGGCTCCAGGCCGGAATGGCTTTCCATGAAGCTGTTCCACATCTCGATGCGGTACTCGCGGTCGAGCACCACCACACCGACGTCGATGCTTTGCAGGATATCCAGCATCCAGTGCAGTTCGTTGAGTTCCATGGGCCGTCAGCTCAGCAGGTAATTGATCTTGTGGCTCAGACGCGCCACGGAATCTTCGGTAAACAGCAGCAGCAGGTCGAAGTGAATCGCCTGGCCCTCCAGGGTGTAGCTGATCTCAACCGCGAGGGTCTTGCGCCAGCGGGCCTGGTTGACCCGAATCAGCTCCTCGATCGGCGAATGCTGCCCCAGCAGCAAGGGATGACCGAGGGACAAGTGACTGTCCAGCTGTTCGGCGATAGCCGTGAGACAGGCACCGATGAGGATGCTCGACAGATCGAGCATCAGCTCCATCTCGGCCTTCTCGCCTTCCAGTTTCCACTTCATCAGGCGGGCCATGTCGGCCACTTCCGAATCATGAAAGATCAGCAGTGCCTCACCGGCGATACCATCACCGATATAGCCCTGGCACACCGCCGTCAGGCGTTCGCCACTCTGCGCATCAGCCAGCGCCATGTGCAGCTCACCGACCTCGAAGATGTTGACGTTGGGCACCGGCAGCTGCACGAACACACCCAGCACCTTGGCCAGCAAGGCGGCAGCACGGCCCATGGCAACGTTGGTGATCTCGCGAAAGGCATCACGAAAGCCAACCTTCATTTCAGCCAGAGCGGCCTGTTGGGTCTGCGCTTGCAGCGCCGCATCGTCCAGCCCTGCTCCACCAAGGCTCAACAGGTCATGAGCCTTCAGCTTGGCCAGCAACTCTTCGGGATTGGCCGGCTTTTTGATGAAGTCCAGCGCCCCCAGCTCCATCACTCGCTGTATGGCAGCATCCTGAACATCCCCGGAAACCACGATGACCTTGGCGGCCAGTCCTTCGTCCTGTAATGCCTGTAAGACCTGATAGCCATCCATTTCAGGCATGGTCAGGTCAAGCAGCACTACCTGGCCGAGTCCCTGGCGGATCGCTTCGAGGCCTTCGCGGCCATTGGTGGCCTGGCTGATGTTGACTGGCCAATCGGCAGGCAGCGAACGTATCAGCTGCTTGCGCGCCATGCCGGAGTCATCGCAGACCAGTAGAGCTATTGCAGACACAGATAGACCACCCGAGATGGAGATACCCTTTCAGTAAATGCAGGTGGCGCCGCCCTGTAAAGGCAAGACGCTGAAAAAATCAGCAGTTACGTGCGTTCCTTAAAGATTCTTGTAGCGATTGATATCCAGGATGCCGCTTTCCACCGGCTCAGTTCGCTCGATATAGGCATTGAGCTTGTCGAGATGCGCCCAGAACTGTGGATGGGTGCGACGGATGCCCCAGCGCTGCACGATGGTCTCGAAGGCTTGCGGACTTCGGGCCTGCTCGAGGGCGGCGACAAACTCGGCTACTTCATCCGCCCTCAGGCTGAACATGAAGTTCGGATAGCTGCTGAGCACGCCCGGATAGACGGTCAGGGTATCCAGGCCTTCCTCATAGCGCAGCTCCTCGCCAACCATGAAGGCCACGTTGCTGTGCGCACGGTTGCGCAGCAGGCTGTAGACCTCGGTCTGCCCCTGGCCGTAGTCAATGGCCAGCATGCTGGCTTCGGGCAGTTGCTCGATCACCTTGAGCCCGGCGGCCGGGCGATTGGTCAGGCGACTGAGGCTCTGCTCGGCACGCTGCAGCTCCACCGCGACGTTTGGCCGGTAACAATGCGCTCCCTGACAGCGGTTGATCGGGTCCGGCCGGGCATTGAGCGTCGCATAGCGCTGGATCAGACGCTCGGCGAAATCCTCCTTGGGCCTGGCCTCATCGAGTTGCAGGGCGGTCGGTGTGCTGGCGTCGATGCTCTGGTAATCCAGCCACAGCTTCAGCC
>CALMID010000543.1 GCA_937863915.1 uncultured Pseudomonas sp. | reverse complement strand
AGTCGGAAGCCATGCTGCTGTTACGGGCCTTTCGCGATGATGTGAAAGCGTTCCGTGTCCACTTGCCCGACTTGCCGCCATCGGTCGCAGAGATCAGGCGCCTTAGCCGGATGGGCTCGAGTGATGCCGCTGCGTTTGCCCGTGCCACTGCGGCTTCGCCGGCCCTGGAAAACTACCTTATCCGCGCCGCCAGCAACCCGCTGTTCAGTCGCGAGCGCGCCTGCAGCGATTGCGCCGACGCGGTTGGGCGGCTTGGTGTGCAGCAGGCCTCCGAACTGGCACTGGCTTTCACGCCAGCCTTGCTGCGGGCGCGCTGTGGCGCTGACTGGGATGCCGGCTGGTTACAGAGCCTGGCGGTGGCCGCAGCCGGATGGTGGCTGGCCGACAGTACCGGGCTGGTTTCCCCGCACCAGGCCATCGTGCTGGGCCTGCTGCACAACGCAGGGATGCCGCTGGCCGAACGCTACCTGGCTGTCCAGCGGGAACTGGCTTTGTCGGGCGCGGCGCCAAGGGATGTCTTGCCATTGTTGTGTCGCGACATCACCCGTTTCCTGTTGCTGCACTGGGGCGTCGATGACATTTATGTCCAGAACCTGTCGCCCCTGTATGACTGGCAGCAGGCAGGTGCGAGTTCGCGTCCCGGCTTGTGTGACCTGTTACAGTCGGCGCGCTACCTGCAGTTGCTGGCAGATCGCGACCCGGGGTTGCCTTGTCCCGGCACTGTGGCGGGTCTTGGCAGGGCCTCCCTGTACCAGCAAGGGCTGTTGCAGCCCCATGCCGTATGGCCGGCCATCAGCGAAGTCGTGGAAAACCTGCAGGCTGTCTTTGATGCCTAGCCCTGTTACTTGTCCTGGAGCAATGTAGGCACAGTCTTTGCTTGCCTGCTCCGGCTGTGCTGTCTAGACTGATTTCACATGCTGTCGCAGTCCCAGGCAAACGCCTATGAAACAGTCTTTCCAGCTCAAGCTCGGCCAATCCCTCGCTATGACCCCGCAGTTGCAGCAGGCCATCCGGCTGCTGCAGTTGTCCACCCTGGAACTGCAACAGGAGATCCAGCAGGCGCTTGAGTCCAACCCGATGCTGGAGATGGTCGAGCCCGGTGACGAGCCGGAGGATGAGCAGTCGCGTCTCAGCGAGGAAGACGTGCAGCGCCTGCGCCAGAACGCCAATGAAGTCACTGATTTCAGTGCGCCGGAAGAGCGCAGTGAAGCGGAGGATAGCTGGCAGGAAGACCATCTTCCTGACGAGTTGCCGGTCGACAGCCAGTGGGACGATGTCTACCAGGCTACAGCGGGTCCGGCGGGATCGCCGGATGATGAGGATGCCGGTTTCGAAAGCCGCAATGCTGCCGCCGAAACATTGCAGGATCACCTGCAATGGCAGCTCAACCTGACACCGATGAGTGATCGCGACCGCATCATCGCGCTGGCGATCATTGATGCGGTTTCCCCGAGCGGTTTTCTCGACAGTCCGGTGACAGAAATCCATGAGGGGCTGAGTGCCCAGTGGATCGCGATGGAAGAAGCTACCGGGGCAGACGTGGATCCGCTCGAGCTCGATGAAGTCATGGCGGTGCTGCATCGCGTGCAGCAGTTCGATCCGCCGGGTGTTGCGGCGCACGACCTGCGTGAATGCCTGCTTATCCAGCTGAACCAGATGCATCCCGATACGCCGTGGCTGCTCGATGCGAAGCTGGTGGTCTCAGAGTACCTTGACTTGCTGGCAGCGCATGATTACCGGCAACTGATGCGCAAGTCGGAGATCCGCGAAAACACGCTGAAAAAAGTCATCGAGTTGATCCAGAGCCTCAATCCCCAGCCGGGCGCACAGATCGAGGCAGGCAAGACCGAATACGTGGTGCCGGATGTCTATGTCGGCAAGAAACGCGGTCGCTGGGTGGTGGAACTGAACCCGGAAACCGCGCCGCGCCTGCGCATCAATGCGGACTATGCTGCGCTGGTGCGCCGCGCTGATTCGTCGGCCGACAATGCCTTCCTGCGCGACCACCTGCAGGAGGCGCGCTGGTTCCTCAAGAGCCTGGAAAGCCGCAACGAAACCCTGCTCAAGGTGGCAACGGCGATCGTCGAGCACCAGCGCGGTTTCCTCGAGTACGGTGAGGAGGCGATGAAGCCGCTGGTGCTGGCCGATATTGCCGCCACGGTCGGCATGCACGAGTCGACAATCTCGCGCGTCACCAACCAGAAATACATGCACACCCCGCAGGGTGTCTACGAACTCAAGTATTTTTTCTCCAGCCATGTCGGCACTGCCGGTGGTGGCGAGTGCTCTTCGACGGCGGTGTGCGCAATGATCAGGAAGCTGGTAGCCGAGGAAAACCCGCGCAAGCCGTTGTCAGACAACACCATTGCCGATTTGCTGGAGCAGCAGGGCATCCAGGTGGCGCGCCGTACGGTGGCCAAGTACCGAGAATCGCTGAACATCCCGCCTTCCAACGAGCGCAAGCGGCTGGGCTGACAAGGCCGGCTTTACCTGTCACCGTTCATTTAGTCAAGCTTGGTTGACTAAATGAACGGTCGCACTTACTATCACTGTCATTCCAGCAGGCTTCCCCGAGGAGGGTCCCA
>CALMID010000542.1 GCA_937863915.1 uncultured Pseudomonas sp. | reverse complement strand
GTTGGCCGGGGTTGGCGCTGACCTGAAACTCGACCAGCTCCAGGCCGTTGGGCTGCAGACTGTCGCTGTTCTGTGGGCTGAGCTGGATGCTGAAACGTCCGCCGGGCATGCCCAGGCGCTGCATCTCTATCTCCACGGCGCCGGCCAGTGTGCTGGCTGCTGCCTGGCGTAGCTGACTCAGTTCGCTGGCTTTTTCCTGATAATGACGGGCGTAGGCAGCCAGTTCGTCGCTCAGTCGCTCGACGGCTTCGTCGTCGGCATTCAGGCTTTCCAATTCATCCAGTAGCCGCTGCTGCAGTTCGCCGAGATCACCGGGCTGCACGCGATGCTTGCGCGCCAGGCTATAGATGCTGTCGAGGCGGTCCTCCAGCTGCTGCTGACGCTGTGGGTCGGCGTCGAAGTGATCGATGAAGCGATTGAGTTCGCCGACCGCTTCTTCCACCTGAATCTGCGCGCTGGCCAGCAGGTTGGTGGCCTCGCTGAGCGCGCCGGGTTGATTGCTGAAAGTGCCGAGGCGGTTGAGGCTGGCGGTCAGTGCCGACAGGACGTTGCCAGCATCGCTCTCGCTGCACAGTTCAAGCACCTGGCGGCAGGTGCCGAGCAGTTGCTCGGCATTGCTCAGGGTCTTGTGTTCCTGCTCCAGTTGCTCCAGCTCGTTCTCGCCGAGGGAGAGATTTTCCAGCTCCTCAAGCTGATAGCTGAGCAACTGATGGCGGGCGCGTTGTTCTTCGCCACTGCTGGACAGGCGTTCCAGCTCGCTGCGGGTCTGTTTCCAGCGCTGCGCGGCCAGCTGTACCTGGCGGGCCAGGTCGCTGGCGCCGGCGTATTCATCGAGCAGCCGGCGATGGGTGTCGGGTTTGAGCAGGGACTGGTGCTCGTGTTGGCTGTGAATGTCGATCAGCAACTCGCCAAGTGCCTTCAGGTCGCCCTGTGGGCAGGGGCTGCCATTGATGTAGGCGCGCGAGCGGCCTTCGCTGGTGATCACCCGGCGCAGGATGCAGGGGCCGTCAGTGTCCAGGTCGCGCTCGCTGAGCCAGCTGCGGGCTTCGGGGATGTCGGTGAGGTCGAAGCTGGCGAGAATATCGGCCTTGTCGGCGCCGGGGCGTACCACGCCGCTGTCGGCGCGATCACCCAGGGCCAGGCCAAGGGCGTCGAGCATGATCGACTTGCCGGCGCCGGTTTCCCCGGTAATCACGCTCATGCCGCTCTGCAGTTCGAGGTCGAGGTGTTCGACGATGGCGTAGTTGTGAACGGAGAGGTGCACCAGCATGGCAAGGCTCCTGAAAATTAAGACTGTTCATTTATACAGTAGTTGTTTTTCTGCTGGCAATCACCTGTTGCCCTTGAAATGGTTAAAACCATCCCCAGATTAGGGGCATGCAAACGAGCGGTGCCTCGTTGTCGATTGAAAGGAGAGGACGATGTCTGACGAACAGATTCTGGATAACCAGAACCCTGAGGCTGCGCAAGCGGCACCCGATCTGCAGGCGCGCGTCGCCCAGCTCGAAGAGCAGCTGGCCGCGGCGCAGGATCAGGCGCTGCGTGTGGCGGCCGATCTGCAAAACATCCGCCGGCGCGCCGAGCAGGATGTGGAGAAGGCGCACAAATTTGCCCTGGAAAAGTTCGCTGTCGATCTGCTGCCGGTGGTCGACAGTCTGGAGCGCGGTCTGGAACTGTCCAGTCCGGACGATGAGGCGATCAAGGCTGTGCGTGAAGGCATGGAGCTGACCCTCAAGCTGTTCCATGACACCCTCAAGCGCTATCAGGTCGATGCGGTCGATCCGCATGGTGCGCCGTTCAATCCGGAGCATCATCAGGCCATGGCCATGCAGGAAAGCCATCACGTTGAGCCGAACAGCGTGCTCAAGGTGTTCCAGAAGGGCTATCTGCTCAATGGCCGCCTGCTGCGTCCGGCCATGGTGGTGGTCAGCAAGGCGCCGGCTGAACCTGCGCCGTCGATTGATGAGCAGGCTTGAAATCTGCCAAGCCGGCCCCATCTGTTAGATCAAGCGAATCAAGTGCCGAGGCGCGGACCAAATCATCGGTCGCCAGCGCCGCCAACGTTAAAGACATAGTTTCTGGAGAGTGAAAATGGGCAAGATTATTGGTATCGACCTGGGCACCACCAACTCCTGCGTGGCGATCCTGGAAAACGGTAGCGTCAAGGTTATCGAGAACGCTGAAGGCACTCGTACCACTCCTTCGATCATCGCTTACAGCAACGATGGCGAAACCCTGGTCGGCCAGAGCGCCAAGCGTCAGGCGGTGACCAATCCGCAGAACACCCTGTACGCGGTCAAGCGCCTGATCGGTCGTCGTTTCGAAGAAGACGTCGTACAGAAAGACATCAAGATGGTGCCGTACAAGATCGCCAAGGCCGACAACGGTGACGCCTGGGTTGAAGTGAAGGGCCAGAAGATGGCGCCGCCGCAGGTTTCCGCCGAAGTGCTGAAGAAGATGAAGAAGA
>CALMID010000541.1 GCA_937863915.1 uncultured Pseudomonas sp. | reverse complement strand
GCTCGCCCAGATGCTGCTGGTTGCCCACATTGCACGGGCAGGCCGGGTCCCAGAAGTGCACCAGACGCACGGGGCCGGGGCCGCGCAGTTCGCCGGGCAATTGCAGCAGGCTGCCGTCGAACAGCGCCGTCTGCTCGGTGAAGGGTCGAATGTAGCGGGCCTGGTACCACCAGAAGGCAGCCGCCATCAGGCCGACCCAGAGCAGGGCAAGCAGGCTGGCGAGCAGGGTTTTGCGGCGGGACATGCGCGATACGTCGTCAGTGGCAGGCGTTGAGGGGCGCTAGCTTGCCACGGGCGGCGGCGCAGCAGAATATCGGCAGCCGTGTTTGTTGTTGGCGAAGCGTTCATGCCCAGTTTCTCAAAGCTCGGTTTTTCCATGCCCACTGCCGAGTCGTTCCAGCCCGAGCGGCTGCAGGCGGCGCTGCGTCCGGCCCTCGCCAGCGCCGAGGCCGACCAGGGGCTGCAGGCCTATCGGGCTTTCTACGGTTTGCCGGAGGGCTGCGAGCACCGCCTCGGCCGGCTGTCGCAGGGCGGCTACGAGCTGGCGGCGCAGCTGTGGCTACCGGAGAAGCCCCGCGCCACGCTGATTCTGCTGCATGGCTATTACGACCATCTCGGGCTGTATGGCCATCTGCTGCGCTGGGCGCTGGAGATGGGCTTTGCCGTGCTGGGCTGCGACCTGCCCGGGCATGGCCTGTCCAGTGGCGCACGGGCGAGCATTGGCGAGTTCGCCGAATACCAGGCGGTGCTCGATGGGCTGTTTATCCAGGCTGCCGAGCTGCAGCTGCCAACACCCTGGCATCTGGCCGGGCAAAGCACCGGCGGGGCCATTCTGCTGGATTACCTGCTGACCGGTGCGCCGCGCCCGGAGGAGGGGCAGACCCTGCTGTTTGCCCCGCTGGTGCGGCCACGCGCCTGGCATTGGTCGCTGCTCAGCTATCGTCTGCTGCGGCCTTTTGCCGAGGCCATCCCGCGGCGCTTCTACGCCAATTCCCACGATGCCGAGTTCATCGACTTCGTGCAGAACCATGACCCGCTGCAGCCGCAGCAGTTGCCGACCGCCTGGGTGGGCGCGCTGTCGCGCTGGATTCCGCGTATCGAGGCGGCACCGCGCAGCGCACGCCGGCCGCTGGTGATCCAGGGGCAGGGCGACATGACGGTGGACTGGCGGCATAACCTGGGTGTGCTGCAGGCCAAGTTCGACCAGCCCGAGCTGATCATCCTGCCCGAGGCGCGCCATCACCTGGTCAATGAGCGTGCCGACCTGCGCCGTTACTACTTCGATCGGTTGAGTCAGCGACTTTCTTAGAGCCCGGCCGACTGTGTAGGTCCCTGCAGGGCGGCTTTTACCGCCGCCAGCGCGGCGCGGTAGTAGTCGCGGCCGGCCGGTGACTGGGCGAAGCTGACGAACTCTTCAAGCTCGGCATCGGACAGCTCGCGATAGACATGCAGCAGGGTGTTGTCCAGATCACCGTCGATCTGTGCCTGCAGGCGCTGGCGCTGGGCATCGAGCATGCCCTGGGCCTGGTCGGCCCCCAGCAGGCCGGGAAGCATCTGGCTGAGGCTGTCGGCGGCGACACCGGCCAGCGCCAGGCTGACCTCGGCGCCGGCCTGGCTGGCCGGAAGAGCCTGCGCCAGGTGGCGGATCAGCAGGCGGCGGGTGGCATCGGCTTCGCTGCGCGGTAAGCCCTGGCTGTGTTGTGCCAGCTGATCGCGACGGGTGGCCAGCAGTTCGGCGGCGATAACCTTGCGTCCGGTGGCGGACTGGAAGAAGGCCAGTGCCGGCGCGGGGTCGCCGAGATTGCTGCGCAGGGCGGCCTGTGCGCGCTGTTCCATGCCTTCTGCCGCGAAACGACGGTTGCTGTTGCTCAGCAGGGTTTCATACAGCGCCGGCGGCAGGCTCGCCTGGTAGCGTTGCTGGGCGGTCTGCAGGGCATCGCTGAAGTGGCTGCGCTGCTCGGGCCAGCCAGCCGTCTGATACAGCGCTTGCAGCGTATCGGCGAGGGCGGGCAGGGAAAGCAGGCTCAGCACAAGCAGCAAACAGGGTCGCATGGTCACTCCGTCAGTAGATGCCGTCCGTGTCGGCGTGGATATTGTCTGGCGCCGGCGCCCGGCTTGTCGAGGCCGAGAGGCAAACGGGTAGAATTGCGCCATGGACACTTTCAGCGCATCCCAGTTG
>CALMID010000540.1 GCA_937863915.1 uncultured Pseudomonas sp. | reverse complement strand
TGAGCCTTCCGGCCGTCGCCGATGAAGCCAGCCGCCTGCAGCAGGCCGCCTTCGCCCCCCAACTGCAGCACCAGAACACAGTTCTGGAGCGCAAGAACCAGAGCCTGCTGCGCTACCTCTGGGCCGATGTGTATGCCGCGGCGTTCTACAGCGAAGCCCAGGTCAGCCCGCAACGCGCCCTGCGCGAGCAGCGCGATCGGCATCTTGAGCTGTATTACTTTCGCGAGATCAGCAAAAACGACGTGATCAAGGCCGCCTGGGTCACCCTGGAGCGTCAGCACAGCCCGCAAGTGCTGCAGCCCCTGCGCGAAGAACTGGACCGTCTGCATGCCAGTTTTGTCGATATACGCCCAGGCGACCGTTACGGCCTCGACTACAGCCAGGCAAAAGGCTTGCGCCTGCAGCGCAATGGCGAGGTGATTTTCAGTAGTCAGGATGCGCGCCTGGCGCAGCTGTATTTCGGCATCTGGCTGGCCCCCGAAGGGCTGTCCGACGAGCTGCGCGATGCGCTGCTCGCCGAACGCTGAGCCGTTTTAGCTGGCGGCGCGACGCTTGAGCCAGTAGCACAGGCCGATGAAGGCCAGCCACAGCGGGATGGCATAAACCGACAGGTTGATACCCGGAATCTGCAGCATGACCACCAGGATCAGGCCGACAAAGGCCAGGCACAGATAGTTGGAGAACGGGTACCACAGCGACTTGAAGCCAGGCTCAATGCCACGCGCCATCAGGCTCTGACGGAACTTGAGGTGCGACAGGCTGATCATCGCCCAGTTGATCACCAGGCTGGCCACCACCAGCGCCATGAGCATTTCCAGCGCCTGCTGCGGCGCCAGGTAGTTGACCAGTACGCACAGCAGCGTGATCAGTGCCGACACGCCAATGGCCAGTACCGGTACACCGCGCTTGTTCACCGTCATCAGCGCCTTGGGCGCATCCCCCTGCTCAGCCAGGCCGAACAACATCCGGCTGTTGCAGTACACGCCGCTGTTGTACACCGACAGCGCGGCCGTCAGCACCACGAAGTTGAGGATATGCGCCGCCGTGTCACTGCCGATCAGCGAGAAGATCTGCACGAACGGACTGCCGCTGTACGGATCGCCGGCGGCATTCAGGGTTTCCAGCAGCTTGTCCCAGGGATAGAGCATCAGCAGCACGCTCAGGGCGCCGATGTAGAAGATCAGAATCCGCCAGATCACCTGATTGATGGCCTTGGGAATGACCTTCTTCGGCTCCTCGGCCTCGGCGGCGGTAATGCCGACCAGCTCCAGGCCACCGAAGCTGAACATGATGATCGCCAGCACCATGACCAGCCCGGAAAGACCGTTAGGGAAGAAGCCGCCATGGGCCCACAGGTTGCTAACCGCCGCCTGCTCGCCACCGCTACCGGAAACCAGCAGATACAGGCCGAGGATGATCATGCCGATGATCGCCACCACCTTGATCAGCGCAAACCAGAACTCGGTCTCGCCGAACACTTTGACGTTGAACAGGTTGATGGCATTGATCAGCACGAAGAAGGCTGCTGCGGTCGCCCAAGTCGGCACATCCGGCCACCAGAACTGGATGTACTTGCCCACCGCCGTGAGCTCGGCCATGCCGACCAGCACGTAGAGCACCCAGTAGTTCCAGCCGGAGAGAAAACCGGCGTAACCGCCCCAGTACTGGTGCGCAAAGTGACTGAAGGAGCCGGCAACCGGCTCTTCGACGATCATTTCACCCAGCTGGCGCATGATCAGAAAGGCAATGAAACCGGCAATCGCGTAGCCGAGGATCATCGAGGGCCCGGCCGATTTCAGCACCCCGGCAGAGCCGAGGAACAGACCGGTGCCAATCGCGCCACCGAGGGCGATCAGCTGGATGTGACGGTTTTGCAGACCACGTTTGAGTTCGCCCGTGTGCATGGGTAGCTCCTGTAGGAGTCTGCTCAAAGCCTGCTGCGCGTCGGGCCTACTGCGTTAAAAGCAGGTTCGGAATGCTCATTTACCATTTCGTAAACTCCGCTTCCTCACCTGCTTTTGCCTTGCATGCCTCTAGCTCGCGAGCCTTTGAACAGTCTCTAAACCATTGCGTCAGGCTTCATTCGCCAACGCTGAAATGGCCGTTGCGCGGGATCGCCGCCCACCAGCCACAACGAAAAACGGGAGCCGAAGCTCCCGTTTCTCTTCTCGCCTAGCTTAGCGCGGGAAAGCCGGCGGGTTGACCCCGGCCATGTCTTCCATCACGCGAACCACCTGGCAGCTGTAGCCAAACTCGTTGTCGTACCACACGTACAGCACGACGCGGTTGTCGTTGGCGATAGTGGCTTCGGCATCGACCACACCGGCGTGACGCGAGCCGACGAAGTCGGTGGACACCACTTCCTGCGAGTTGACGAAGTCGATCTGCTTCTGCAGATCCGAGTGCATGGCCATCTGGCGCAGGTACTCGTTGATCTCTTCGCGGGTGCAGGCCTTCTCCAGGTTCAGGTTGAGAATGGCCATGGACACGTTCGGCGTCGGTACGCGAATGGCGTTGCCGGTCAGCTTGCCCTTCAGTACCGGCAGGGCCTTGGCGGCTGCAGTGGCGGCACCGGTCTCGGTGATCACCATGTTCAGCGCGGCGCTGCGGCCACGACGGCTGCCCTTGTGGAAGTTGTCGATCAGGTTCTGGTCGTTGGTGTACGAGTGAACGGTTTCGACGTGACCGTTGACGATGCCGTACTGGTCATTCACGGCTTTCAGCACCGGCACGATGGCGTTGGTGGTGCAGGAAGCGGCGGAGATGATCTTGTCATCGGCGGTGATGTCGCCATGGTTGATGCCATGCACGATGTTCTTCAGCGCGCCCTTGCCCGGTGCAGTCAGCACCACGCGGTCGATACCCGGGCACTTGAGGTGCTGGCCCAGGCCTTCGGCGTCACGCCATTTACCGGTATTGTCGACCAGCAGGGCATTGTTGATGCCGTACTGGGTGTAGTCGATGGACGCCGGATCGTTGGAGTAGATCACCTGAATCAGGTTGCCATTGGCGGTAATGGTGTTGCTGGCTTCATCGATGGTGATGG
>CALMID010000539.1 GCA_937863915.1 uncultured Pseudomonas sp. | reverse complement strand
GCAATCTGGTGCCGGAACTGGCGGCCAAGACCATGCCTTGCGGCAGCCAGGTAGTCGCCACCGAGCCACTGAGCGAAGAAGTGGCCAAGAGCCTGCTGCCCAATGACTACTGCGTGGAAGACTGCAACTACCTGCTGGACTACTTCCGCCTGACTGGCGACCGTCGCCTGATCTACGGCGGCGGCGTGGTCTACGGCGCCAAGGACCCGGCCAACATCGAGGCAATGATCCGCCCGATGATGCTCAAGACCTTCCCGCAGCTCAAAGATGTGAAGATTGACTTTGCCTGGACCGGCAACTTCCTACTGACGCTGTCGCGCCTGCCTCAGGTCGGCCGCATCGGCGACAACATCTACTACTCCCAGGGCTGCAGCGGCCACGGCGTGACCTACACCCACCTTGCCGGCAAGATCCTCGCCGAGGCCCTGCGCGGCCAGGCCGAGCGTTTCGATGCCTTCGGCAGCCTGCCGCACTACCCGTTCCCGGGCGGCCGCCTGTTCCGCGTACCCTTTACCGCCATGGGTGCCTGGTACTACAGCCTGTGTGACAAGCTGGGCATCTGAGCCTGAAATCGCCAGCCTGCCGCTCGCGCAGGCTGCATTCAAAAAACTGTTCGGGCGTGCCAGACTGGCAGCCCACCGCCCGGACAGTTTTCCTGCTGATGAATCCCGAAGATCTTCTCCTGCTGGTAACCCGGCGCATGCCCTTTGGCAAATACGAAGGCCGCCTGATTGCCGACCTGCCCGGCCATTACCTCAACTGGTTTGCCCGCACAGGTTTTCCCAAGGGCGAAATTGGCCGCCTGCTGATGCTGATGCAGGAAATCGATCACAACGGCCTCAAACCCCTGCTCGATCCCCTGCGCTGCCCTCAGTCCTCAGCAGCCTCGTTAGCCGCCAAGAGGCTCTCGTAAGCTGGCGCGGCATAGATACCGACTTCCACCGCCAGCGCCATCATTCGCGCCACATCGCAGCTGTAAACCAGAACGGCCTGCAGATCGTCATCAAGTGGTTCACTGAACTCCACCAGCACATAGCCTTTCTTCTCCGGATACAACGCCGAGAGCTGCGTCTGGATGCGCTTGAGCGCTGTCAGAGGCTCAGTCTTGGCCAACTGTTTAGGCTTCAGCACGAAGCTGACGCTGGGCCCAAAGGAGTCGACGATCTGCTGAAACAGTTCCTGGTAACTGTCAGCCTGAAACAGCACGGTATCTGGCAGGCTACCGACCACCACCCACTCCCCCAGCGGAATCGGGAAGGTATCGTCGTAATTGATATCCGGGTTGGCCTGCAGGAAAGCCTGCGGATCGGCATAGGCCGCAGCGGCTTCAGCAGCAACCCGCTGGATATCCTCGTCAGTCATGCAGCCGGAGCTGATCAGGCCGAGCAGTTCAACGAGCTGGTTTTGCATGGCGACACCTGAGCTTGGCAAAAATGGGCTGCTAGCATAACGCCCGCCACTGAACTGATCAGCCGCTGAACACTCACAAAAGCTGGCTAACAACACAGGCAGCCCACGTTGCACTCGCGACTTCTTTGCCTTCGCAAGCACAGAGCTGAAGCTCCACACACTTTGCGCTACCCTATGCGCCCGCGCCGGCACCATGGCGCCGCAGCACGTGATACCCAAATGCAAGCCCCTACACCGTTCTCCCGCCGCTTTTCCGTCGCTCCGATGATGGACTGGACAGATCGGCATTGCCGCTTTTTCCTGCGCCAACTGTCTCAGCATGCTTTGCTATACACCGAAATGGTCACCACCGGTGCCCTGCTGCACGGCGATCGCCAGCGTTTTCTGCGCTACAGCGACTGCGAGCACCCATTGGCCCTGCAACTCGGCGGCAGCAACCCGGCCGAACTGGCCGCGTGCGCCAAGCAGGCCGAACAGGCCGGTTACG
Source organism: uncultured Pseudomonas sp. (assembly GCA_937863915.1). GTDB lineage: Bacteria > Pseudomonadota > Gammaproteobacteria > Pseudomonadales > Pseudomonadaceae > Aquipseudomonas. The sequence goes on along the minus strand of CALMID010000539.1, from coordinate 5,945 downwards.
ACGAGGTCAACCTGAATGTTGGCTGCCCCAGTGACCGGGTGCAGAACAACATGATCGGCGCCTGCCTGATGGGCCACCCACAGCTGGTGGGCGACTGCGTCAAGGCCATGCAGGATGCAGTAAGCATCCCGGTGACGGTCAAACACCGCATCGGCATCAATGGCCGCGACAGCTACGCCGAGCTATGTGACTTCATCGGCACTGTCGCTGCGGCAGGCTGCCAGAGCTTCACTGTGCATGCGCGCATCGCCATTCTCGAAGGCCTGTCGCCCAAGGAAAACCGCGAAGTGCCGCCGCTGCGCTACGAGGTGGCCGCGCAACTGAAGCAGGACTTTCCCGACCTGGAATTCATCCTCAACGGCGGTATCAAGACACTCGATGAATGCCAGCAACATCTGCAGACCTTTGACGGCGTGATGCTCGGCCGTGAGGCCTACCACACCCCATACCTGCTCGCTCAGGTTGATCAACGCCTGTTCTGCAGCACCGCTGCGGTGATCAGTCGCGCCGAAGCCCTGAGCCGGATGCGCCCCTATATCGAACAACACCTGGCCGAAGGCGGCGTGATGCATCACATCACCCGCCATGTACTCGGCCTGGCCCAGGGCTTCCCGGGCGCGCGCCGCTTCCGCCAACTGCTCTCGGTGGATGTTCACAAGACCGATGATCCACTGGCTCTGCTCGATCAGGCGATTGCCATGCTGGTAGGGCATTGAGCCGCGCCAGCGCCTCGGGTATGGTCGAAGTCATTGAATAGACAGGGTTTCGTCATGACTTCCAAACTGGACCAACTAAAAAAGCTCACCACCGTGGTCGCCGACACCGGCGACCTGGATGCCATTGCCCGCCTGCAGCCGGTGGACGCCACCACCAACCCCTCGCTGCTGCTCAAGGCCGCCGCCCTGCCCCGTTATCAGGACCTGCTGCGCCAAGCCGTCAGCGGTGCCGGTGATCTCAATCTGGCCTGTGATCGCTTTGCCGTGAGCGTCGGCAAGGAAATCCTCGGTGTTATTCCCGGGCGCATCTCCACCGAAGTGGATGCGCGCCTGTCCTTCGAGCGCGACGCCACTCTACAACGCGCTCAGCGCCTGATCGGGTTATACGAAGAAGCCGGTGTCGGCCGTGAACGCGTGCTGATCAAGATTGCCGCCACCTGGGAAGGTATCAGCGCCGCCCGTGAACTGGAGCGCCAAGGCATTCAGACCAACCTGACCTTGCTTTTTTCCTTCGCCCAGGCTCAGGTCTGTGCCGACGCCGGGGTGTTCCTGATTTCGCCGTTCGTTGGCCGCATCTATGACTGGTACAAGAAGGCCGAAGGGCGCGACTTTACCGGCAGCGACGACCCCGGCGTGCAGTCGGTCGCGCGCATCTACCGCTACTACAAGAGCCATGCCTTCAACACCGTGGTGATGGGCGCCAGTTTCCGCAATGTTGGCCAGATCGAAGCCCTGGCCGGCTGCGACCGCCTGACTATCAGCCCCGACCTGCTGGATCAACTGGGTCAGGATCAGGGCAGTCTGACGACCCGGCTGAGCTGCAGCAACTGCGACGATGCCCGCGAGACACTAAGCGAAGCCCAGTTCCGCTGGAAGCACAACGAAGACGCCATGGCCACCGAGAAACTGGCCGAGGGTATTCGCCTGTTCGCCCGCGATCAGGAAAAGCTCGAGCGCCTGCTCGCCGATTTGGGCTGAAAACGACTGCGGCGCCCATCGGGCGCCGCAACAACAAATACCAGCCAGCAGTTAATACAGAAAAAACTGCCTATCCGCGCTCAAGGGCACTGACCAGATCGTGGAAAGCTTCGCGGTTGGAGTCATTCAGCCCCATGAGAATGCGGTGTGCCTCCAGCACCTTGGCTTTGACCACTTCCTCGGACTGATCCTGCGATGGCAGATCGGCCAGGCAGTCCGGACACGGCACCGGGGTATCGACGATATTGAACACCTGATCGAAACCCATGGACTGCAGTACCCGGGTAATGTCCGGGTTGGTGGTGACCACGGTGGGCAACAAACCAACCTTCTGCCGCGACAGAATGGACAGTTTGGCCATCAGGCCCAGCGTGGTGCTGTCGACGCTGTGAGCTTCCGTCAGATCAATGATGATCGCCGTAAAGTTCAGCGCGGCAAAAATTTTCTCGATGGTGGCATCCAGCGCCGAACACAGGGTCAGGCGCACTTCGCCAACAAACTTGAGAACGAAAGTGCCCGACTGCTCGGCGAACTGGATCTTACCGGGACTATTCCCAGGATTCATGCAAGGTTCCTGCTTAACACCAGCATTGCAATATCATCCGGCATATCGCCCTTCTTGGCCAGCCCGAGAATCTGTCGCAACTCGCCCAGGTTGCCATTGGCCTGCTCGATCAGTTGAGGCAACACAGCCTCGCGCTGCTTGAGACTGTCGCCCGGTAGCACCTCAAGGATGCCATCAGAGAACAATGACAGGCTGAAACGCTGCGGCAGTTTGAGCTGATGATCGGTGTAGGTCGCCTCGGCAAACAGGCCGACCGGCAGACCGCGCCCGCCCAGATACTGCGCCTGCCCCTCGCTGTACAGCACCGGCAGCGGCAGATGTCCGCCGACACAGTAGGTCAGTTCACTGGTCTGCTCATCGATCACACCGCCGAGCATGGTGACGTGCTTGCCCAGCTTGCAGTTGATCAGGCCGCGATTGATGTGCGAGAGCACGTCCGACGGTTTGAACTCAGGCAAGGCATCGTTGCGCTTGGCCTCGAACAGCAGTCGGGTGGTCATGAACTTGAGCAGCACGGTGACGAATGCAGACGAAGCACCATGCCCGGATACATCGGCCAGGTAAAAAGCAATTCGCCGCTCATCGACACGGAAATAATCGACAAAGTCGCCGGAGAGAAACAGCGACGGGATGATCAGGTGCGCAAAGGAAAAATCGCCTTCCTGCCAGGGTGTGTCCGGCAGCATGTTCATCTGCACCTGGCGACCGGCGTTCTGGTCTTCCTGCAGCAGGCTGAGGGAAGCCTTGAGCTCGCGGTTGGCGGTTTCCAGCTTCTCGCGGTAACGGCGATTCTCGAAGCGCAGGTTGGCGCGATCCAGGGCACGACGCACCGAGTGCTCCAGAACGGCCAGATCTTCCAGCGGCTTGATCAGATAATCTGCGGCGCCCAGGCGCAAGGCCTCGACGGCATCACTCATGACACCAGCACCCGATAGAACGATGACCGGGATTTCGCTGGCCTTGCCATTGATCCGGCGGATCAGCTCCAGGCCGTCGATCTGCGGCATGCGCAGATCACACACGAGCAGATCAGGCTGCTCGCGGTCGAACAACTCCAGCCCCTGCACCCCGTTGTTGGCCTGCAGGACTTTGAAACCACTGTCTTCCAGATAGGCTGCAATACTGGCTCGGACGACATCGTCGTCATCGATGATCAGCAAAGTGGCGCTGTTTGATTGCATTGGCAGTCCGCGCAAGGGTCCATGCTGGCTGAGCCCCGAGCCTTCCGGGGCGCGGTTTCAGGTGTCGACACGGCGCAGACGGTACTCCCATCCGCGACTCGATTCAAGCGAGTAACCGGTCGTCGCCAGGCCGCTTTACACCCCAAAACAGGCAGGGGTATAAGAACGCGGGGAGCCTCCATCACTACAAGAGAGAATTCGTCTATGAGCCTGAGCGATCGAGCCTACAGCGAGAAGCGTGACTTCATCCGCATGCGCGTGGAAACGTCGGTGGTGGTGCACCATGATGGCCAGCAAACACCCGCAACCTGCCTGGACCTGTCGAGCACCGGCATGCAGGTGGAGATCCAGGCACAGCTGGCGCATGGCGCCCGGGTGACCGTGCATATCCCCTCGGACCACAACGAGCTGCGTGGCCTCGATGCCGAGGCCGAGGTGGTCAGAGTCAGCGACCTGGGCGACGGCCGGCAGATGCTTGGCTTGGCCATCCTGTCGATGCGCTGACGCGCAGCGCAACTACCAAAAAGGCGGCCAATGGCCGCCTTTTCATATTCCGGACGGCATCAGAAGTCGTCTTCGACCTCGCCATCCTTGACCTTGAACTCACGGTTCTGCAGGTAGGCGTTGCGGATGAAGCTGTACTTGTCGCCGCTGATCAGCTTCTCGGCAGACAGCAGGCTGGCCCGGGTATCGATGACATCGACACCACGGGTGACATTGCGGGTCGGTACGTGATCCATGTAGCCGTAGGGCTGCAGGTAACTCTGCGGCAGAATCGCCGCGGTATCACGCACGGTGCTCGGGCCGAGCAGCGGGAGCACCACATAAGGCCCACTGTTGACGCCCCAGGCACCGAGGGTCTGACCGAAATCCTCGTCGTTGCGCTGCAGGCCCATCCGCGTGGCCACGTCGAAGAAACCGAGCAGACCGAAACTGGTATTGAAGATCAGCCGGCTGGTATCCACCCCAGCGTCTTCCAGCTTGCCCTGCAGCAGGTTGTTACCCAGGTTGCCGACATCGCCAATGTTGTTGAACACATTGTGGATGCCGTCTTCAAGAAACTGCGGCGTGACGTACTGATAGCCCTGCGCAGCCGGCTTCAGCGCGTAGGTATCCAGGGTATCGTTGAAGGTGAAGATGCTGCGGTTGACGCCCTCCCAGGGATCGTCCTCGGCAGCGTGGGCCAGCATTGGCAGAGCCGCCAGCACGGCGCAGGCCAGCAGACGAGACGACTGGGCCTTCCAGGTTTGCTCCACAGGCATTGCAACACTCCTCTTCGATCAGCGGCCACTAGCCGCGAGAACTGCCAGGCAGTATAAAGCCCGCTCGCCGCTTTGACAGCTGCCAGGGAGCGCAGATGAACGACAAGATCTTGCTGTTTCGCCACCGACTGGCCGTGCGCTGGGGCGATATGGACAGTTACAGCCACGTGAACAACACCACCTACCTGGAATACATCCAGGAGGCCCGCGTCGCCTGGTTCGCCAGCCTCGGCATCGCCATGGACCACGTCCCCGAAGGCCCGGTGGTGCTACAGACCCTGCACACCTACCTGAAGCCGGTGGTGTACCCGGCCACCCTCATCATCGATCTGTATGCCGGCCCGGTCGGGCGCAGCAGCCTGGTCGTCGAGCACCGGCTGAGTACGGAGGACCAGCCGCAGATCTGCTGCGGCGAAGGCTACTGCAAGCTGGTGTGGATCGATCACGCCACGGATCGCTCGGTGCCGGTTCCGGATGCGCTGCGGGCGCACATGGGCGCGGCTTGATACAAATCAGGCGCACAGGGCGCAGCTGCAGTAATCTGTGTAGCAAGCCATTTGCCTGTTTAGGGAGCCGACCATGCCCAATTCCGCCTTGCACCAACAACTGCAGGCCCTGCGAGACGAACTGAACACTGCCCCGCCGGTAGACGCCGAGGAGCGCGCCGAGCTGTTTGCCCTGCTGCAGGACATCGAACAGCAGCTGCTCGATCAGGCCATCAATCAGGACAGCCTGATCGATGACGTCAACCTGGCCATCGAGCGCTTCGAGGTAAGCCACCCTACCCTGGCCGGCACACTGCGCAGCGTGCTGCAAAGCCTGGCCAACATGGGCATCTGAACCGCGCATCCCCTCGAATAACAAAAAGCCCGCCGCAGCGGGCTTTTTGCTTACTGGCGCACCAGTCGCCGGCTATCAGGCGCCAGCGCCCCGGTGCTGCGATACGGATTGATATCCAGACCACCACGCCGCACATAGCGCGCATACACCGTCAAAGTCTGTGGCTGCAGCAGGCGCTGCAGGTCGAGGAATATGCGCTCGACGCACTGCTCATGAAAATCCGCGTGCTGGCGGAAACTCACCAGGTAAGCCAGAAAGCTGGCGTGGTCGAGCCTGGCGCCCTGGTATTCGACCACCACCGTTCCCCAGTCTGGCTGATGGGTAACCGGGCAGTTGGACTTGAGCAGGTGACTGTGCAGCGTCTCGCTGACCACCTGAGCCGGATCACAGCGCAGCAGCTCGG
>CALMID010000538.1 GCA_937863915.1 uncultured Pseudomonas sp. | reverse complement strand
TCAGACCGAAGCGCGCCATCAGCACCGGCTTGGGCTGGTCCTCGGTGCGGATGATATGGATCACTTCGTCCAGATTGAGGAAGGCAACCAGCAAGCCCTCCAACAGGTGCAGGCGCTTCTCCACCTTGTCCAGGCGGAACTGCAGGCGGCGGCGCACGGTGCCGACGCGGTAGACCAGCCACTCGGTGAGCAGGGTGCGCAGGTCTTTCACCTGCGGTTTGCCGTCCAGGCCGATGACGTTGGTGTTGACCCGGTAGCTGGACTCCAGGTCGGTGGTGGCGAATAGGTGGGTCATCAGCTCGTCGGCATCCACGCGGTTGGAGCGCGGGATGATGACGATGCGGCAGGGGTTTTCGTGGTCCGACTCGTCGCGCAGGTCGGCGACCATCGGCAGCTTCTTGGCCTGCATCTGCGCGGCGATCTGCTCCAGCACCTTGGCCCCGGAGACCTGGTGCGGCAGGGCGGTGACCACGATATCGCCGTCCTCGACGCGGTACACGGCGCGCATGCGCACCGAGCCACGGCCGGTTTCGTAGATCTTCAGCAGGTCGGCCTTGGGCGTGATGACTTCCGCTTCAGTCGGGAAGTCCGGGCCCAGGATGTGTTCGCACAGCTGCTCGACCGTGGCGCTCGGCTCGTCCAGCAGGCGCACGCAGGCGCTGGCGACTTCGCGCAGGTTGTGCGGCGGCACGTCGGTGGCCATGCCCACGGCGATGCCGGTGGTGCCATTCAACAAGAGGTTGGGCAGCCGCGCCGGCAGGGTCGCCGGCTCGTCGAGGGTGCCGTCGAAGTTCGGCACCCAGTCCACCGTGCCCTGGCCCAGCTCGCTCAGCAGCACTTCCGAATAGCGCGACAGGCGCGCCTCGGTGTAACGCATGGCGGCGAAGGACTTGGGATCGTCCGGCGCACCCCAGTTGCCCTGACCGTCGACCAGGGTGTAGCGGTAGCTGAACGGCTGCGCCATCAGCACCATGGCTTCGTAGCAGGCGATGTCGCCGTGCGGGTGGAACTTGCCGAGCACGTCACCGACGGTACGCGCCGACTTCTTGTGCTTGGCGTCGGCGTCCAGGCCCAGCTCGCTCATGGCATAGACGATGCGCCGCTGCACGGGCTTGAAGCCATCGCCGATATGCGGCAGGGCGCGGTCCATGATCACGTACATGGAGTAGTTGAGATAAGCCTGCTCGGTGAAATCGGCGAGGGAACGGCGTTCCACGCCTTCCAGGCTCAAATCGAGGGAGTCGCTCATGCGTGCCTCATTATCGTGTTGATTGGCGCAGCACCAGGGTGCCGCCCTTCTGAGTGAATTCGAGTTGCTTGAGGGCGCTCATGCCGAGCAGCACCTCGTTGTCCGGCATGTTCGGCGCGAGGATCGCCGCCACATCCTGCAGGCGGATATCGCCCAGCTGCAGGCTGGCCAGGCGCGTACGGCGCCCCTCGGCGATGCCATTGGCAGTGCTCAGCGCCACCGGCGAACCGGGCTCCAGGCCCAGCCGATTGCCCAGCTCACGGGGAATCGCCACGGCCGTGGCACCGGTGTCGATCAGAAAGGTCACCGCCTGGCCGTTGATCTGCCCATTGAGGCGGTAATGGCCGCCACGGGCGCTGGCCAGGCGCACTTCGATGTAGTCGCGCCCGTGCACAGACTCCGGCTGCGGGTTGGGGTTGACCTGGCGTTGCTCCCACACACCAAAGAAATGGGTGGCCAGCGCCAGCGCGGCGACCCAGGCCAGCATCAGCATGATCTTGCCGGCGCGCTGCCCGGCAGGGGTAGCCGTCATGACGCCTCCCAGCCACCGGCAGGTGCGGCGAACTGCCAGAGCACCGGGCGGGCCTCGCCATCGGCGCGCACAATCTCGTTGTTGTCGATGCCGATCCAGGCGGCATCATCATCCAGCCAGAGCGCCTCAGCCGTGCCGTAGTCCACTCCGGGATACAGCCGCGGCGCAGCCAGCGCCGTTGCCGCATAGGACCAGCAACGTTCGACCTGAGCGCTGTGTGCGTCGCGCCGACAGAACTGGTGCGCCTGTCGCTCCAGGGTAAACAGCTTGTCGCCACGCCGAACGATATCGCTGAAATCGATGGCCTCAGGCTCGCCCCCAAGCTCCGCAGGCACCTGCTGCTCGCCGCCTTCGGCCAACAGCACACAAGCCTCACTGCAGCCCCAGCCACTGCGCTTCGACTGCAATCCCAGCAGCCCCCGGCGCCGCTGCTCGGCGGCCAGCCACAGACGCTGGCCGTCTGCGGAGACGGCGAGGCCTTCAGCCAGAGCGTTGTAGTCCAGCAGCAGGCCACTGGCACGGGCCAGACGGAATACAGACGGGGCAATGGCCAGCCACTCGACCTGCCCCTGCGGCGTCACACGCAGCACTGCGCTATAGGCCTCGCTGAGTACATAGCGATTGCCCGCGGCATCGCAGCTCAGCCCCTCGAAATCCAGAACACCGCCACGCACCAAACCCGAGAGGCGGTTGCGCCAGGCCAGGCCCCAGGTCAGGGCCGTTGCCGGAGGTGGCGGCGCCTGCAGA
>CALMID010000537.1 GCA_937863915.1 uncultured Pseudomonas sp. | reverse complement strand
AATTTAGAGGCGTTGCAAAACCCCACGAGCAATCTGCCGGGTGGTATCCCGACCATAGTCGATGGCGCCCTCCTCCTGCAGAAAGCGCTCGACGGCGCCTTCCAGGCGCACAGCCAGATCAGGCAACTGCCAGTGGTGACGCAGCAGGAGTGCCGCGCTGAGCATGGCGGCCACCGGATTGGCGCGGCCACTTCCGGCGATGTCCGGTGCGCTGCCGTGTACGGGCTCGGCCAAAGCCAGACCACTGCCCCAGTTGAGCGAAGGCGCCAGGCCCAAGCCGCCGCCCCAGTGACAGGCCAGGTCGGAGAGAATGTCGCCGAACAGGTTGCTGGTGACGATCAGATCGAACGCCTCCGGCTGCTGCACCAGCTGCAGGGCTGCCACGTCGACCAGGCGCTCATCCACCAGTTCCCCGAGGCCGGCCGCCTGCAGCACCTCTCGGCAGCTGTCGCGGAACAACCCGCAGGTCAGCGGCAGCACATTGGCCTTGTGAACCAGAGTGATACGTCGTGCCTGGCGCTGTTGCGCCACGGCGACCGCACACTCGGCCAGACGCGAGCTGGCAGCGTGGCTAATGACCCGCTCGGCAATGGCCACACCCTCGCCTTCCCAGTGCTCGCGACCGCTGTACAACCCCTCACTGTTCTCGCGCAGGATCAGCAGATCAATGCCAGGCTTGGGTGAAACCTGCGGCCAGCTGCGCACCGGGCGCAGATTGACGTTGAGCCCGAGTTGCTGGCGCAGGCTGAGAATGGCGCTGCGATACCCCTCCACCTTGCGACTGGGCGACGAGACAGCGCCAAAGAGACCGGCACCGCACTCGCGCATGCGATCGAGGGTGGCTTCCGGCACCGAAACGCCGTGTTTCTGGAAGCACTCCCAGCCGGCCTCGGCCTCCACCACCCGCAAGCCTGGCAGCAGTTTTTCCAGCACGGCGACGGCGGGCGGCACCACTTCGCGGCCGATACCATCACCGGCGATAACGCATAACGAGTAACTCATCTCGCTTTCTCCTGTACCCGCCCTGCCAGCAGCAGGCCAGCCAGAATCAGACCACCGCCGACCCAGTGATACAGCTGCAGCGATTCATCCAGCAGCCACCAGCCCAGCAGCGCGGTAAATACCGGCATCAGGTAATTGCTCATGGCCGTGCGCGCCGCACCCAGCTCAACCACCCCCAGATTCCACAGGTGATAAGCCAGCACAGAGGCCAGGGCGGCGGTGTAGAGAATGGCCAGGGCATTGGGCAGGTTGAGCTCGAAGGTCGCGCCCCGGTACAGATCCCAGGCATACAGCGGCGTCAGCATCAGGGTGCCCAGCAGCACCAGCGCCCCCAGCAGGACCAGTGGCGGCAGCTGGAAATAGCCCTGCCAGCGACGCAACAGCAGTGAATACAGCGCCCAGTCGAGCGTGGCCAGCAGCATCAGCAGGTCGCCCTGAGCAAAATCCAGGCCTAGCAACAGCCCGAGCTGCCCCTTGGCGATCAGATAAAGCAGCCCCAGCATGGCGACAATCAGGCCAAGCCAGGCGCGCCGGGAAGGCCACTCACCGAGCAGCATGCCCGCACCGATAAAGGTCGCCAGCGGCAGGCAGGTGCTGACCAGAGTGATATTGATCGCCGGCGTGGTAAGCGCCGCCGTATAGAGAAAACAGTTGTACAGACTGATGGCCAGCAAGGCCGCGACCCACAGCCGCCAACCGGCGCGCAGCAGAATATGACGTGACTGCCACAGCGGCCGCGCGACCAGCGGCAGAATGATCACCAGGGCGATGGCCCAGCGCCAGAAGGCCAGGCTCAGTGGTGGGATGGTGCCGGAGAAGGCCCGCGCCACCAGTGCATTACCTGCCCAGCTCAGGCTGGCCAGCGCCAGCCCGAGCCAGGCCAGCGTGGCACGGGACGGCATCAGGATTGCCCGAGGGGGCGCAGGCGATACTGCGGCGGCAACTGCTCAAGACTGCTGACTGTGACATTGAGGTTCTTCCAGCGACCATCCTTGATGCCGTAGATACAGCCATGCACGGACAGATCCTGACCACGGTGCCAGGCGTTCTGCACGATGGTGGTGTGGCTGACATTGGCCACCTGATGGATCACGTTGAGCTCGCACAGGCGATCGACACGCTCTTCCTCGGTCTCGAACTGGGCGATGTGCTCGCGCTGCTCGTAGTAGAGATCACGAATGGTGCGCAGCCAGCCATCGATCAGGCCGAACTGGGTGTCCTGCATGGCCGCCCGCACACCACCACAGCCATAGTGGCCGGTCACCAGAATGTGTTTGACCTTGAGCACGTCCACCGCGTACTGGATCACCGAGAGGCAATTGAGGTCGGTGTGCAGTACCACGTTGGCGACATTGCGGTGCACGAACAGATCGCCCGGCAACAGGCCGACAATCTCGTTGGCCGGCACCCGCGCATCGGAGCAGCCAATCCACAGGTATTCCGGCAACTGCTGTTTGGCCAGCTTCTCGAAGAAATCCGGCTCTTCTTCCTTGATCGCTTCCGCCCAGCGGGCGTTGTTGTCGAACAGTTGCTGCAGATCGCTCATGCTTACTCCGTCAGATTGCCCTGGCCTTGCTCCGGCCCCATCCAGCAGGCCGAACCGGCAGTTTACAGGGGCACACAAGGCATGCCGAGCCTGATCTGCGGCCGGGCATGGCCGCAGCAGCTCGCCCTGTTGGACCGCCCGACCTGGGCGCCAGGTCACAACCGGGCGTTGCGCCGCCACCAGCGCGGCAGCGCTAACGACCCGCTCTGCGCCTCGCCATGCCAGCGGGAATGCCAGGCCTGCGCATACTGCTGATCCAGCGCGGCAAATGCGCCGGACCACAACGCCGCCTCCACCTCATCGCGCGAGCGGCGCAATGCCTGGCGAAACTCAGGGTCGGCCAGCGCCCGCCGGTGCACCGCCTCGAAGCGCCACCACAGGCTGCATTCG
>CALMID010000536.1 GCA_937863915.1 uncultured Pseudomonas sp. | reverse complement strand
TGCGCCGCTGCAACTCGGCCAGCGCCCGATGCCCGGCATTGGGCGCCGCGCCCAGACAGGCACGCCCCAGTTCGGCCAGGTACTTCCAGCACAGCTCGGGACGTTCGCGCAGCATGTCGCCGGACAGCGCCACCTCGATCGGCAGCCCCTCGGCGGTGCGGCCGTTGTACAGACCACCCAGCCCACGATAGGTCGGCAGACCCGATTCGGCGGAAAGACCAGCCCCGGTGATGATCAGGATGCGCCGGGCACTGGCCAGTCGGGCCGACAGCTCGGCGATCTGCACAGCCAGTGAGGCAGGCATGGCGGTCAGTGGTTGACGGTATGCGCCAGCATCACCGACAGCTGGCACAGCGGCCGGCCGCTTTCGGCCTGCCATTGATTGAAGGCAGCCTGCACCGCGGCCAGTTCTTTCTGGCTGGTGGGCGCCTTGTCGACAATGCCCTGGGCCTTGAGTGCGGCAACCAGGTCATCGGTAGGAATAAAGGTGTCCTTGCCGATCATGCGCAGCAGGCGCGGCGCCGACAGGCCACCGAGCTGACTGCCGTGTTTGGCGAGGTATTTCCACAGTCCGACGATATCGCTGCTCGGCCAGTCGGCAATCAGCTGACCGAAGCTGCCCCGCTCACGGGCCACATCGAGAACGAACTGAGCATTGCGCGGCACGCTTTTCAGCTTGCCCAGATGGCGGATCAGACGACTGTCCTGCATCAGCCGCTCCAGGTGTTCGGCGCCCATCAGCACCACCTTGTGCGGATCGAAGGCGAAGAACGCCTCCTCGAAGGCCGGCCACTTGGCATCCACCAGGCTGTGCTTGAGCCCGGCGCGGAACACGCGCAGGGCAATCAGCGACAGGTAGCGATCATCGCCCAGCGCGCGCAGGGCCTCGGCACTGCGCGGCTGCGGCAGGCGCGCCTCCAGCTCTGCCGGGCCGCCGAAGCGGTTCAGGCAGTAGCTGGAGAGCCAGGCGTAATCGCGCACACTCAGGCCTGAGCGTTGACCGGCAGGCCCGGGTACCAGGCGTCGACCAGTTCGCCGATGTTGTAGCCTTGCAGTTCCTTGCGGCCCTTGAGCCAGGCATCCAGCGCCTGACGCTGCTCGGCGCTGACCGAACCACGCTTGGCCAGGCAAACGAAACCGAACTCGTCACAACCGGAGTAGACCAGGCCGGTGTCTTCGATCTGATCGAGGAAGGCATTGAAGAATGCCTCATAGTCGCCATCGCTCAGGCTGTCGGAGAAGGTGAAGGCCAGTTCGAAACCGAGCTCCTGGAACTCCTCGACACAGAGTTTTTTGCGCAGACGGCGGGAACGGGTGGCCATGGGTGAATCCTCAACAATGAAATGAGGCGCCACTTTAGCAGCCCGCAGGGGCGGCGCCTATGCGCAATCGCGGCAGCCACGGGCACGCACGGGACAACTCGGGCATAATGCGCGCCGTTCTGCAGGCACTCGCCCCGCGACTGCCAGGTCATGTTTACCTCTTCATCTCGCCCACCGTCATCGGGTTGTTTGCGTATGTTCAAGTCTCTTCGTCACCTGGCCCTGGCCACCCTGCTTCTGCCTCTGAGCGGCCATGCCGCGCCCACTATCAGCAATGCCCTGCCGCCCAGCGTGGCCAAGGCCCTGGCCGCCAACAAGATCAGCACCAATTCGCTGGCGCTGGTGATGGTGCCGCTGACCGGCCCCGGCACCACCACCCTGGTCAACCCGGATGTGTCGATGAACCCGGCGTCGACCATGAAGCTGGTCACCACCTATGCCGCCCTCGACATCCTCGGCCCTACTCACCAGTGGCAGACCGAGTTCTACACCGACGGCCAGCTGCGCGACGGCGTGCTGCACGGCAACCTCTACCTCAAGGGTGGCGGCGACCCGAAGCTGAACATGGAAAAACTCTGGCTGCTGATGCGCGACCTGCGCGCCAATGGCGTGCGCCAGATCACCGGCGACCTGGTACTCGACCGCTCGCGCTTCAATCAGCCGCAGCTGCCGACCTTCAACGACGACGGCGGCGATGCCAACAAGCCGTTCCTGGTCGGTCCGGACGCCCTGCTGGTCAACCTCAAGGCCGTGCGCTTCATCACCCGCGCCGAGGGCGGCAAGGTCAATGTCGCGGTGGAGCCGCCGATTGCCACCATCGTGCTCGACAACAAGGTCCAGCTGCAGCGGGCGGCCAAGTGCCCGAGCTGGCCGGACGTGCGTTTCAGCCCGGTGGCGCAGGCCGACGGCAGCGTCAAAGTCACCGTCAGCGGCAAGATTCCCGACGGCTGCAGCGCGCAGACCTACCTCTCGCTGCTCGACCACCCGGCCTATGCCGCTGGCGCCGTACGGGCGATCTGGAAGGAACTGGGCGGCTCGATCAATGGCAACGACCGCGAAGGCACGCTGCCCAAGGGCGCACGCCTGCTGGTACGCGCCTTCTCCCCGGACACCGTGGAGATCATTCGCGACATCAACAAGTACAGCAACAACACCATGGCCCGTCAGCTGTTCCTCAGCATTGGCGCGCAGTACCGCGACAAGGCCGACAAGGACGACGCCTGGGCCGCTCAGCGGGTCATCCGCAACTGGCTGGCGCGCAAGGGCATCCAGGCCAGCCACCTGGTGATGGAAAACGGTTCCGGCCTGTCGCGCGCCGAACGCATCAGCGCCCGCGAGATGGCCATGATGCTGCAGGCGGCCTACCGCGGCCCCTATGCCGCCGAGTTCATCAGCTCGATGCCGCTGGTGGGCATGGACGGCACCATGCGCAAGCGCCTCAAGCGCACCGCGCTGCAGGGCCAGGCCCACATCAAGACCGGCACCCTGAACACCGTGCGCGCCATCGCCGGCTATGCCCGCGACCGCAACGGCGATACCTGGGCGGTGGTGGCGATTCTCAACGACAAGCGCCCGTGGGGAGCCTCGGCCATTCTCGACCAGGCCCTGGTGGCGCTGTACAACCAGCCGGCGCGGCGCTGATGCCGCGCACCCGGGTCAATCGGCCGCGCGCTGAATGACCCGGTCGCGGCCCGCCTGCTTGGCCGCATAA
>CALMID010000535.1 GCA_937863915.1 uncultured Pseudomonas sp. | reverse complement strand
TGCCACGGAAGTTGATGCGATTGACGTAGGCACGCTTACCCGGGTCGACCACGAAGGTGATGGCCACGGTGTTGTCATCATCGTTGGCCTGGGGCACGCCGTTGACGTTGGCAAAGGTGTACCCCTCGTTACCCAGGCGCCGAGTGATCAGCTCCGAGGTAGTGGTCATCACCTTGCGCGAGAATACCTGGCCTTCTTTGACCAGCAGCAGCGACTTGACGTCCTCCTCCGGCACCTTGAGGTCACCGGACAGCTTGACGGCACTAACCTTGTACTTCTCGCCTTCATCGACGTTGACTGTGATGTAGACGTGCTTCTTGTCCGGAGTAATGGATACCTGGGTCGAGGAGATATCCATGTTGATGTAGCCGCGATCCAGATAGTAGGAACGCAGCCGCTCCAGGTCGCCGGACAGCTTCTCACGGGCATACTTGTCGTCGTTCTTGAAGAACGACAGCCAGTTGCTGGTCTTCAGTTCGAACAGGTCGACCAGATCTTCATCGGAAAAGACGGTATTGCCCACCACGTTGATGTGCTGGATGGCCGCAACCGTACCTTCGTTGACATTGATCTTCAGCGCCACGCGGTTGCGCGGCTGCGGAATCACTTCCGCATCGATCTCGGCCGAATACCGTCCTTGCGAAACGTACTGGCGCTGCAATTCGTTACGCACACCTTCCAGCGTCGCGCGCTGGAAGATTTCACCCTCTTCAAGACCAGACTGATTCAGGCCCTTGAGCAGGTCTTCAGTGGTAATCGCCTTGTTGCCTTCGATTTCGATGGTGGAAATCGACGGACGCTCGACCACGGTCACCACCAAGGTGTCGCCGTCGCGGCCAAGCTGGATGTCCTGGAAGAAGCCAGTTTTGAACAGAGCACGGGTGGCGCTGACCAGGCTGCGATCATCGACACGTTCGCCAACGTTAAGCGGCAAAGCACCAAATACGCTGCCGGCGGAAACCCGCTGCAGTCCGTTGACGCGAATATCGGAGATGGTGAAGGACTCGGCGTGAACTTCGGCGATCATCAACGCGGAGAGCGCCGCAGGCAGGAGCAGACGTTTCATGAAGTCCTTTCTTGTTCCAACTAGCAAATAAAGAATCTGCCGCTCGAAAGCGGCAGACTGGAAATTCGTTTGTGCCTTACAGACGGCTCAGGTCGTTGAACAAGGCCAACAGCATGACCCCAACGACCAGACTGATACCGACCTGCATCCCCCAGACTTGCACCCGTTCCGGCAGGGGGCGTCCACGCACCCACTCGACCAGATAAAACATCAGGTGCCCCCCGTCCAGCACCGGGATCGGCAGCAGATTCAACACACCCAGACTGATACTCAGCAATGCGAGGAAATTCAGGAACTCCGCAATACCGGACTCAGCCGAAGCGCCCGCCACTTTAGCAATGGTTACTGGCCCGCTCAAGTTTTTTACCGAAAGCTCGCCAACCAGCATTTTCTTGATCGACACCAGCGTCATACTGGTCATCGACCAGGTTCGCCGCAGCGCTTCGGGCAGCGCATCAACAGGCCCGAAACTGACTTCATGCAGCATTTCCGCTGGCCATTCGAAGCCCTGCACACGGGACCCGAAGAAGCCCACCCGGCCATCACCAGCCCCCTGCTCGGCCAGCGTCACCGATGCCACCTGCTCCAGCCCGTCACGCTGAAAACGCACCGCGACCGTCTGGCCCGGACGAGCACGAACCCACTCGACCAATGCCATCCAGTCGGAGACCGGCTGATCATTGAACGCCACAATACGATCACCGGCGCGCAACCCTGCCAGGGCGGCAGGCCCCTGCGGCTCAAGATCGGCAAGTACCGGCGGCACCTGCGGACGCCAGGGTTTGAGCCCCAGCGCAGAGAGCGGATCAGGTTCATCCACCCCCTTCTGCCAGTCACGCAGCGGCACACTGACATCGGATTCCAGACTGCCGCCTGCCTCACGCACGCGCAGCACCAGCTCGCCGGACTCCCCCAGACGATGGATCAACTGCAGGCTGACGCCCGCCCAGCCGGGCGTTGCCTCGCCATCGACGGCAACAATCTCTTGCCCAACCTGCAAACCTGCCTGCTCCGCCAAACCGCCTGGCAGCACAGCGCCGATCACCGGTCGCGCCTGCTGGCTACCCAGCAAGGCAAGCATCCAGAAGAAGGCAATAGCCAAGAGAAAGTTAGCTAGAGGTCCGGCCGCAACAATGGCGAAGCGCTGCCGCACGCTCTTGCGATTGAAGGCCTGGGCCAGCAGCGCCTCAGGCACATCGCCCTCGCGCTCATCGAGCATCTTCACGTAACCGCCCAGCGGAATGGCGGCAATAACGAACTCGGTTCCCTGACGATCATGCCAGCGCAGCAGGGGCGCACCGAAACCGACCGAGAAGCGCAGTACCTTCACACCACAGCGTCGGGCCACCCAGAAGTGGCCAAACTCGTGAATAGTCACCAGCACACCCAAGGCAATCAGGGTGCCAAACAGCATGTAGAGCCCGCTCATATTGCCTCCGCCACTCAACCAGAATACCGGGACAACCACTGCTGCGCCGCTTCGCGGGCAGTGTGATCGGCAGCCAGCACTGCCTCCAGGCTTTCGACCGGATCGATCGGAAGCGAGTTCAATACCGCCTCGTTGAGCTGAGCAATCTGGGTAAAGCCGATGCGCCGCTGCAAGAATGCCTCGACCGCCACCTCGTTTGCCGCGTTGAGTACCGCCGCCGCACTGCCGCCAACCTCGGCGGCCTGGCG
>CALMID010000534.1 GCA_937863915.1 uncultured Pseudomonas sp. | reverse complement strand
AGTGCCGTCGGATTCTCTGCAGCAACGCCCGCCGTCACATGGTGCATGACGTTGGTGATGCTCATCAGGCTGCGCTTGAGGCGCCAGCCATACACCGCCGGGGCCATCCAGGGCTGTGCCCAGAGCTTGAAACGCACCAGGGCGATGGTCAGCAGCAAGCCCAGCAGCACGCCACCTAGGTTAAGGCGGAAGTTGTCGCCGCCGGGCTCGCCGAACAGCTGCACGGCCAGGGTCGACAGCAGCATGGCCAGCAGCCCGAAAATCGCGATGATGATCAGCGTGATGCGCCGGGTATCGCGGCGATAGGCCTCAGGATTCATGGGCTGTAGGGTAAACGACATGGCAAGTGACTCCAGCGGAATTTGTAGGGAAAAGGGGGCTGGTGGCTAACACTCTGGTTAGCGGATAGATGGCATAAGGCCGTGATGAAACTTCTCGGCGGCAGAGATCCAGAAGATCTGTTGATAGTGTTCTAGCTACTCGAAGTTCCGGCGAATTCCTGCTGGTAATGCGCGACAGCCTGCTCCAGGTTAAAGAACATTTGTCTGCGGCCCAGACGCTCGGCGAGACCGGATTTCTGCACAACTTCCAATACTTCTGGATTCATCCCCACCAGCCACAGCTCAATACCAGCATCGCCCAGCCTGTCGACTGCTTCTGACAGTGATTGCAGCGCGGTGTATTCCAGTTCGGATACCGCCCGCAGATGCAAGGCAATGACCCTGGGTTCATGTGAACTGATCAGCTCCCTCAACAACTGCCCAATGCGGGCAACGTTGCCAAAATATATCCAGCCTTCGGGGCGCAGCAGCAGTAGCCCCGGGAAGGTCTCATCTTCGGGATGCTCAGCTGAAAGTGGTCTGTACACGTTGGTGCCTGGCTTTCGTCCGAGCACCAGCAGTGGCAAATGATTGGCATGCATCAGCATGGCGACCAGCGAAGCCAGCACGGCCACAATGACTCCATTCAGCGTTCCCAGCAGCAGTACGCCAAACAAGGCCACCAGCGCCCAGCGAAACTCCATGATGCGGATGCGCCGGATAGCCTTGAAACTGGCTGGATTGCAGAGACTGAGGCTGGCCATTATGACCACTGCTGCCAGCGTGGCGTGCGGCAGTAGGGCAATCAACTGGGCCAAAAACAGCAGTGTCAGCAGAACCACGGTGGCACTGAAGATCGCAGCCAGTTGGCTGCGGGCGCCGGCGGCTTCGTTAACCGCCGTCTGCGAGGTGCCGCCACCGGCCGGCATGATGTGAAAGAGGCCGCCGAGCAGGTTGGCCATACCGGTAGCCATCAGTTCGTGATTGGCTTCCGGAGTGGCTTCGCCTTTGTGCAGGAAGGCCCGCCCGGCAGCGGCGGATTCGACGAAGCTCATCAGTGCTATGCCGAGGGCCGAGGGCCAAAGTTGTTGCAGCAGATCGAGGTCTGGCAATTCAAGGCTTGGCAAGCCTCCTTGCAAGCTGCCAACCACCGAGACGCCCATATCGCCCAGTCCGAACAGCGCCGAGAGAGCGATCCCGACCATCACGGTGATGAGCGCTGCCGGTGCCTTGGGTGCGAAATATTCCAGACCCAGTATCAGGGCCAACATCAGGGCTGATAGCAGCAGGGTGATCAGCGAGGTCTGTGGAAGGTATTGGATAATGCTCAGGGCATCCTGGAAAAAGCCGGCTTTCTCGATATTCAGCCCCAGCAGTTTGGGGATCTGGTCGAATATCACAATCAGTCCGACACCGGCCTTGAAGCCGGTCAGTACCGGTTCGGAAATCAGGCTGGCCACCGCGCCAAGGCCCAATAGTCCGGCCAGTATCAGGAAAACGCCCACCAGAACGGACAAGGTGCCGACTGCCGTCAATAACTCGGCAGTGCTGCCGCCAGGGACTGCGTGGCTGATGGCCGCAAAGGTCATGATGCCCAGCGTGGCAGAGGTCGAGACGCTGAGGGGGCGGGAGGTGCCGAGCAGGGCATAAACCAGCAGAGGAATGAAACAGGTGTAGAGCCCTACTTCCAGTGGCAGCCCGGCAATGGCGGCGTAGGCCATGGCTTTGGGCATGATCACCGAGGCGGTGGTTAGCCCGGCGATCAGGTCCAGACGTAGCCAAGCCCATTGATACGTGTGCAGCCAAGCCAGAGCGGGAATCCAGCGCAGCAGCCTGGAGGCGCGCGGCGTGTGCTTGGCAACCGGGTCAGGCATTCTGCGCATCCTTCACAGTTATTCTTCTGGGCTTTCAGAGCAAGGCTGTTGAATCAGTTGCCCATTTACTGGTGTGCAACGAGTTGAGCGGGCGTCAGTCAAACAAGGCTGAAGCCCGCCCGGCGTTCAGGTCCTTGCCTGCTTCAGCGTCTCGGCGATGAGGAAGGCCAGCTCCAGCGACTGGTCGGCATTCATCCGTGGGTCGCAGTGGGTGTGGTAGCGGTCCGACAGACCATCCTCGGTAATCGGCCGCGCGCCGCCGATGCACTCGGTGACGTTCTGCCCGGTCATCTCGATATGGATCCCACCGGCCACGGTGCCCTCGGCGCGGTGAACCTGGAAGAACTGCTTCACCTCGCTGAGGATCTGCGCGAAGTCGCGGGTCTTGTAGCCGCTTGAGGCTTTGATGGTGTTGCCGTGCATCGGGTCGCTGCTCCACAGCACCTGACGCCCTTCATCGCGTACCTTGCTCAGCAGACGCGGGAAGTGCTGCTCGACCTTGTCGGCGCCCATGCGCACAATCAGGTTGAGGCGGCCCGGGTCGTTGTC
>CALMID010000533.1 GCA_937863915.1 uncultured Pseudomonas sp. | reverse complement strand
TCGGGGAAGATCTTCTCGCCACCGGAGTTGATGCAGTTGCTGCCGCGACCGAACACCGAAATGGAGTTGTCGTCTTCCAGTTTGGCTGCGTCACCGGTCAGCAGCCAGCGCTTGCCATCGATCGTGACAAAGGTTTTCTCGGTCTTGACCGGGTCGTTGTAGTAGCCGAGTGGGATGTGGCCGGCACGGGCGAAGATGCCGGTTTCGCCCGGTTTGGCGTGGCGCATGGGTGACTCATCCTCGATGATGACATCCATGAAGTCGCTCTTGACCACGTTGCCCAGGCCGCCTTCGGTTTTCTTGTTGCCGCCATCCATGCCCATCTGGCCGGATTCGGAGGAACCGAAGGCATTGGTGATGAAGCAGTTGGGGAAATGTTTCTTGAACTCGGCCTGCTTGGCTTCGGAGAACACGGCGCCGCCTGAACCTACGTTGAATACGCTGGACAGGTCCCACTTGCCGGCGTTTTCATTGAGGGCATCCAGCAACGGGATGGCCATGGCGTCGCCGACAATCTGCACGGCATTGCATTTTTCGCGTTCCACGATATCCCACACCTGCGCACCGTTGAACGAGCGGTGGTGGTTCAGCACCAGCTTGTTACCGGCCAGCAGCTGGATACAGGCATACCACCAGGAAGCGCCGTGCATCAGCGGTGCCAGGGCAATGCCGCACAGCGGGAATTCGGTCACACGGGTCTTGATGTCTTCCGGCTTCTCGCACTTGCCGTTCGGGCTGAAGTGGCCACCGCCGCCCATCGCGGCGAAGAACACATTCTCGTGCGGCCACATGACGCCTTTCGGCATGCCGGTGGTACCGCCGGTGTAGAGGATGAACAGGTCGTCGCTGGCGCGCTGGCCGAAGTCGCGGCCGGGTGCGCCCTGGTGAATCGCGGCTTCGTACTCGAAAGAGCCGATGCGGCCGAGGTCATGGTGGGTGCCGTCTTCCACGCAGACAAACAGTTTCAGGTCAGCGGCAGCCTGGCGGACTTCCTCGATCGCCGGGATGAATTCGCGGTGGTGGATGCAGGCGACCATGTTGGCATTGTCGAAAATGTAGAGCAGCTCGTCCTTCACGTAACGGTAGTTGACGTTGATCGGCACTGCGCGGATCTTGAAGCAGGCCAGCATGCTTTCCAGGTATTCGGCGCAGTTGTACATGTAGAGGCCGACATGGTCGCCGGCCTTGATGCCCTGGCCCTTCAGGAAATGGGCCAGGCGGTTGGCGCGCTCCTCCAGCTGGGCGAACGTCACGCGCGAGTTGCCGCAGACCAGTGCCTCGCGGTCAGGGACAGTGTCAGCCACCATTTCGAATAGGTCGGCGATATTGAAAGTCGGCGTGGTCATGCGGGTCAGGTCCTCTTTATTAGCGAACGGCGCGAAAACGCGGTGGGAACGGGATTCTAGCAGGTTGGCGCTGGCGGAAGGCAGGCCGCGCGGTACGAGTTATGTCGGGCCAGGGCGACCGCAGGCGGGCCGGTTGTCCTTTTACTGGCCAGCCCCTTTGCCTACAATATGCCCCCGCCAATCCTGTCCCCTGTGGCTGGCCCGTTGCTGGCCCATCTGTATCGAGGAATCTGCCGTGTTAGAAGCCTACCGCAAGCATGTCCAGGAACGCGCCGCCGAAGGCGTCGTACCCAAGCCCCTTTCTGCAGAGCAGGTCTCCGCGCTGGTCGAGCTGCTGAAGAACCCGCCCAAGGGTGAGGAGCAGTTCCTGGTCGAGCTGCTCACCTACCGTGTGCCGGCCGGGGTGGATCCGGCGGCTTATGTGAAGGCGGGCTTCCTGACAGCGCTGGCGAAGGGCGAGGCGAAGTCGCCGCTGATTGACAAGAAGCAGGCCGTGAAGCTGCTGGGCACCATGCTGGGCGGTTACAACATCACCACCCTCGTGCAGCTGCTCGACGACAGCGAACTTGCGGAAGTGGCGGCAGCTGAACTGAAGCAAACCTTGCTGATGTT
This sequence comes from uncultured Pseudomonas sp., assembly GCA_937863915.1. GTDB lineage: Bacteria > Pseudomonadota > Gammaproteobacteria > Pseudomonadales > Pseudomonadaceae > Aquipseudomonas. The sequence continues at coordinate 477 of CALMID010000533.1, read as the reverse complement.
CGATGCGTTCCACGACGTAGCCGAGAAAGCGAAGAAAGGCAATGCCCAGGCGAAAGCCGTCATGCAGAGCTGGGCTGATGCCGAGTGGTTCACCAGCCGTCCTGAAGTGCCACAGTCGATCACGGCCACCGTATTCAAGGTGACCGGTGAAACCAACACCGACGATCTCTCGCCGGCACCGGATGCCTGGAGTCGCCCGGACATCCCGCTGCATGCGAAAGCGATGTACAAGAACCCGCGTGAAGGTATCACCAATGCCGGTGAGCAGATTGCCGAGCTGAAGAAAAAAGGCCACCCGGTGGCGTTCGTCGGTGACGTGGTCGGTACCGGTTCCTCGCGCAAGTCCGCCACCAACTCGGTGATCTGGTACACCGGCGAAGACATCCCGTTCGTGCCGAACAAGCGCTACGGCGGCATCTGCATTGGCGGCAAGATCGCCCCGATCTTCTTCAACACGATGGAAGATGCCGGCGCGCT
>CALMID010000532.1 GCA_937863915.1 uncultured Pseudomonas sp. | reverse complement strand
AAGAGGAACAGCCGCGCCGCCGACAGCAGGTTGATCGCGCGGCTCTTGGACAGCAGATCGCGGAACTTCGGCTTGGCGCGGGCCTTGCCCAGGTCATTGCGCAGCAGACACAGGCTGGCCAGCCAGATCAGCCCCAGCACCAGCGCCATGGCCAGCACCGCGCCGGCGAACCCCAGCAGCGCCAGCAGGGCGCCACCGAGGAAGAAGCCCACGCCCTTGAGCGCGTTCTTCGACCCGGTCAGCAGCGCCACCCAGCGGTACAGCTGACCCTGCGCCTCGCCCGGCACCAGCAGCTTGATCGCGCTCTTGGCGCTCATCTTGTTGAGGTCCTTGGCGATGCCGGACAGCGCCTGCGCCGCCATCACCCAGGGCACGCTGAGCCAGGGCGACGGCACCGTCAGCATCAGCAGCGCCGCCACCTGCAGCGCCAGCCCGAGGTTCATGGTGCGGTTCAGGCCGATGCGCGCGCCGAGGTAGCCGCCGAACAGGTTGGTGACCACGCCGAACAGCTCGTAGAAGAGGAACAGCAGCGCCACCTGCAACGGCGAGTAGCCGAGGCTGTGGAAGTGCAGCACCACCAGCATGCGCAGCGCGCCGTCGGTCAGGGTGAAGGCCCAGTAGTTGCCGGTGACCAGCAGGTACTGACGGACTTCGGCGGAAAGGCTGGCAAGCGCACGCATGACGTCAGCTCACTCAGGCACGGCCGACCAGGCGGGCCAGCTCGACGGTGCGGTTGGCGTAGCCCCACTCGTTGTCGTACCAGGCATAGAGTTTCACCTGGGTGCCGTTGACCACCAGGGTCGACTGCGCGTCGATGATCGACGAGCGCGGATCGGTGCGGTAATCGATGGACACCAGCGGGCGCTCCTCGTAACCGAGAATGCCCTTGAGCGGGCCTTCGGCGGCGGCCTTGAGCAGAGCATTGACCTCCTGCGCCGTGGTGGCGCGCTCGACCTCGAACACGCAGTCGGTCAGCGAGGCGTTGGCCAGCGGCACGCGCACGGCATGGCCGTTCAGGCGGCCGCGCAGCTCGGGGAAGATTTCCGCGATGGCGGTGGCCGAGCCGGTGGTGGTCGGGATCAGGCTCATGCCCGAGGCACGGGCGCGGCGCAGGTCCTTGTGCGGCTGATCGAGGATGCTCTGGGTGTTGGTCAGGTCGTGGATGGTGGTGATCGAGCCGTGGCGGATGCCGAGGTTCTCGTGGATCACCTTGACCACCGGCGCCAGGCAGTTGGTGGTGCAGGAGGCGGCGGTGACGATACGGTGCACGGCCGGGTCGAACAGCTGCTGATTGACACCCATGACCACGTTGAGGGCGCCGGCTTCCTTGACCGGAGCACTGACCACCACGCGCTTGACGCCCTGTTCCAGGTAGGCCTGCAGCACCGCAACGGTCTTCATCTTGCCGCTGGCCTCGATCACCAGATCGCAGCCGCTCCAGTCGGTGTCGGCGATGGCCTTGTTGGCGGTGACCCTGATCGACTTGCCGCCGATCAGGATGCGGTCGCCCTCACTGCCGGCCTCGTGCTGCCAGCGGCCATGCACCGAGTCGAAGTTCAGCAGGTGGGCGTGGGTGGCGGCATCGCCGGCCGGGTCGTTGATCTGCACGAACTCCAGCTCCGGCCAGTCCCAGGCGGCGCGCAGGGCGAGACGGCCGATGCGGCCGAAACCGTTGATACCCACTTTGATCGTCATAGGAAGCTCCACTCGGTTATCGGTTCATATCGTCAGGCGCACTGCGCCCGACGGTCGGGACGGCTACCCATGCCGTTCAGGCGCGCGGCGTCGGCCGCCACGGCGGCCGCATCCGCCTGCCCAGCCTGCTGCACGATCTGCCGCGCCCACTCCGGCAGCAGCGGGTGCAGGCGGTAATACACCCACTGGCCACGCCGGCGGTCTTCCAGCAACCCGGTGGCGCGCAGCTGCGCCAGGTGCCGAGAAATCTTCGGCTGACTCTGCTCAAGCGCCGTGGTCAGCTCGCACACGCACAACTCACCCTCGGCGGCGATCAGCAGGCACAGGCGCGCACGGGTCTCATCGGCCAGGCTCTTGAACAGGCTCAGTGGGGTCAGGCTGTCGGCCAGCGCCTTCTCTTCCTTGCTGTTGATCAGCACGAACAGCTTGATGCGCTCGTGGATGGCCTGCAGGGTCTGACGGAAGGCCGCGGGTTGAGAACTGGCCGCCGGGTCCTCGAAGTGCCAGGCCAGCACTTCGTCGGCTTGCGGCAATGCCGCGCACTCCAGCGCCTGCTTGTCACACAGGGTGATCACATAATCGAAGTGCTCGCCGGCGAATTCGTCGATGCCCTTGCTGCGCAGGCCCGTCGTGGCGATGCCCACCTGCTCCAGCGCCGCCAGTGCCCGCGAATCGGGCGAGCCCGGCCGGCTGCCGGCGCTGAACACCTGATACTGCTCGCCACCGGCATGCCGTAGCAGCGCCTCGGCCATGAGCGAACGGGCCGAATTGGCGACACAGAGAAAGAGCACGCGCAACGGACGCTTCATGGATTGACCTGCCGCAATAAATACGTTTTGCCGAATATATTTAATGAGGCATATTCTGTAAAACAGATATTTCAAAACAATGACGGAGCAAGCCGGATGTCCAACGTCAGCCCGCTGGGGTTCTTCGAGCGCTACCTGAGCCTGTGGGTGCTGCTGTGCATCATCGCCGGCACCCTGCTGGGCCTGTCTCTGCCGCAGGCGGCGCAGGCCGTCGGCGCGCTGCAGATCGCTCAGGTCAACCTGCCGGTGGGCCTGCTGATCTGGGTGATGATCATCCCCATGCTGATGAAGATCGACTTCTCTTCCCTGCACGAGGTCTGGCGGGAGAAGGCCGGCATGGGCGTGACCCTGGTGGTCAACTGGGCCATCAAGCCCTTCACCATGGCGTTCTTCGCCTGGCTGTTCGTCCGCCACCTGTTCGCCGACTGGCTGCCGGCCGAGCAGATCGACAGCTACGTGGCCGGCATGATCCTGCTCGGTGCGGCGCCCTGCACCGCCATGGTGTTCGTCTGGAGTCACCTGTGCCGCGGCGATGCCAATTTCACCCTGACCCAGGTGGCGCTCAATGATCTGGTGATGGTGCTGGCCTTTGCCCCGATCGTCGCCCTGCTGCTCGGTGTGTCATCGATCCCGGTGCCCTGGGACACCCTGCTGCTGTCGGTGCTGATGTACATCGTCATCCCCCTGGCCATCGCCCAGTGGCTGCGCGCCCATCTGCTGCGCCGCGGGCAGGCGGCCTTCGACGCGGCGCTGGCGAAGATCGCCCCGCTGGCCACCCTCGCCCTGCTGAGCACCCTGGTGCTGCTGTTCTCCTTCCAGGGTCAGGCGATCATTGCCCAGCCACTGGTGATCGCCCTGCTGGCGGTGCCGTTGCTGCTGCAGACCCTGCTGATCGCCGCGATCGGCTACTGGCTGTGCCGGCGTCTGCGGGTGCGCCACGCCATCGCCGGGCCGGCGGCGCTGATCGGCGCCTCGAACTTCTTCGAGCTGGCGGTGGCCGTGGCCATCGTGCTCTATGGTTTCCACTCGGGCGCAGCACTGGCCACCGTGGTCGGCGTACTGATCGAGGTGCCACTGATGCTCTGGCTGGTGCATCTGGTCAACCGCAGCCAGGGCTGGTACGAGCGCGCCCTGAACACCCACTAAGCAGGAGCTGGCCATGCAGTTTCTCCACGCCGCACCGCGTTTCCTGTTCTTCACCGGCAAGGGCGGGGTGGGCAAGACCTCGATCGCCTGCGCCAGCGCCCTGACTCTCGCCGCCAGTGGCAAACGCGTGCTGCTGGTGAGCACCGACCCGGCCTCCAATGTCGGCCAGGTCTTCGGCATCCGCATCGGCAACCAGATCACCCCGGTGCCGGCCGTGCCCCGCCTATCGGCGCTGGAGATCGACCCGCCAGGCGCGGCCCAGGCCTACCGCGAACGCAGCATCGGCCCGGCGCGCGGCGTGCTGGCCGACGAGGTGGTGCGCAGCATGGAAGAGCAGCTGTCCGGCGCCTGCACCACCGAAATCGCCGCCTTTGACGAGTTCACGGCCCTGCTGGTGGACTCCGAACTGACTCGCGACTACGACCACATCCTCTTCGACACCGCCCCCACCGGACACACCATCCGCCTGCTGCAACTGCCGGGAGCCTGGAACGATTTTCTTCAGGCCGGTCAGGGCGATGCCTCCTGCCTCGGGCCGCTGGCCGGGCTGGACAAGCAGCGCGAGCAGTACGCCGCCGCGGTGGCGGCGCTGGCCGACCCGCAGCGCACCCGCCTGATATTGGTGGCTAGGGCTCAGGCGGCGACCCTGCGCGAAGTGGCCCGTACCCACGAGGAGCTGGCCGCCATCGGCCTCGGCCAGCAGCACCTGGTGATCAATGGCGTGCTGCCGGCAACAGAGACCTCAGGCGACCCACTGGCCGCCGCCGTGCAGCGCCGCGAACAGGCAGCCATCGCGGCCATGCCCGAAGCACTGCGCGACCTGCCATGCGAGCAGATCCCGCTCAAGGCCTTCGATCTGGTCGGCCTCGACGCCCTGCGCCAGCTGCTCGACACCACCACCCCGATCCCGGGCACGAGCCACACACTGCCGGCCGAACCGGCGCTGCAGGCTCCCAGCCTGGCCGAGCTGGTCGACGAGATTGCCGCCAACGGCCATGGTCTGGTGATGCTGATGGGCAAGGGTGGCGTGGGCAAAACCACCCTGGCCGCAGCCGTGGCGGTGGAACTGGCCAGCCGCGGCCTGCCCGTGCATCTGACCACCACCGACCCGGCGGCGCACCTCAGCGAAACCCTCAACGGCTCACTGGAGAACCTGCGGGTCAGCCGCATCGACCCACATGCGGCCACCGAGGCTTACCGGGCTCAGGTCATGGCCAGCAAGGGCGCCAAACTGGACGACGCCGGCCGCGCCCTGCTGGCCGAAGACCTGCGCTCGCCCTGCACCGAGGAGATTGCCGTGTTCCAGGCATTCTCCCGCGCCATCCGCGAGGCCGGCCGCCAGTTCGTGGTGATGGACACCGCTCCCACCGGCCACACCCTACTGCTGCTCGATGCCACCGGCGCCTACCACCGCGAGATTGCCCGGCAGATGAGCGACAGCCACCTGCGTTTCAGCACACCGATGATGCAACTGCAGGACCCGCAGCAGACCAAGGTGCTGCTGGTGACGCTGGCCGAAACCACCCCGGTACTGGAAGCCGCCGGCCTGCAAAATGATCTGCGCCGCGCCGGCATCGAACCCTGGGCCTGGGTGATCAACAACAGCCTGGCCGCCGCCCGCCCGAGCTCGGCATTGCTGCGCCAGCGCGCGCACAACGAGCTGAAGGAAATCCACGCGGTGGCCAGCCAGCATGCCCGGCGCTATGCCCTGGTGCCGCTGCTGGCCGAGGAGCCGGTGGGGGTCGAACGCCTGCGCGCGCTCAGTCAACCCAGGGATTAATGCGGGGCAGCAGGCAAGGCGCACGCAGGCTGCCATACTGCTTGGCAACCCTGCTGCTCCTGCCTGCGAATTCGCCATGCACCTGACCACCCGCACCCGCCTGATCCTGATGCTGCCAGCCCTGCTGCTGGCCATTGGCCTGGGTGCCTATCGCTATCAGGTCAACCTCAACGGCTTGCGCGCCGATATCGCGCAGACCTTCCACAGCCGCCATGAGCTGACCCAGAACTACCTGACCCTGCTCAGCACCCAGGTAGACGCCATGCGGCAACTGCTGTTGCAGCGCTACCACGACGATCCACCGCCACTGCCTGCGCTGCGCGCCCTGCGCCCATTGGCTGATGGCCAACGCTGGGTGCTCTCCGGCCGTGAGGATGAACAGGGCGCCAGCGAGCTGAGCGGTACCGTCACCGGGCTTGGCGATGTTCCACTGGACAGCGCCGTGGGCCTCGAGCTGAATGCCGCACTCGGCCTGGATGCCCTGTTCGCCCCGATCCTGAAACACAACCCGCAGATCAGCTGGGTGTACTACACCTCGGCCAGCGATTTCATGTACCTGGCGCCGAAACCACCGCTCGACGACTTTCACTACGAAAGGGCCTTTTTGCTCAAGCCGTTCTGGCAGGACGCCCTCGCCGAACACAACCCGCAGCGCCGGCAGATCATCTCCAGCCTGTACGAGGATGCCGGCGGCAAGGACCTGATGATCACCCTCTCGGCGCCGGTGTATGAACAGAACAGGATGCTCGGCGTGGTCTCGCTCGACCTCGGCATCGAGCTGCTGCGTCGCCTGACCAGCAGCGGAGCCACCCATGGCGAAACCCTGCTGGTCGATGAACACGGCAAGATCGTGGTGCGCCAGGGCAACTTTGACCTGCACGAACAGTACGCCCTGCCGCCCAGCGCCCAGCCCAGCTGGGACAGTTCCACCGGCGTGCACTGGCTGGGCAAGCCGATGCTCGGCGGTCAGTTGTGGCTGCTGCACCACATCAGCGAAAGCCAGCTGCACTGGCTGGCCATCCGGCAGAGCAGCGCCACCTGGCTGCTGATCGGCCTGTCCCTGCTGCTGTATGGCGTGGCCTGGCGGCTGTTTTTCGCCCTGCGCCGGATGACACGGCTGATGCAGACCGACCCGCTGACCAAAACCCTCAACCGCCGGGGCTTCTACAACAAGGCCGCCGGCATCCAGGCCCTAGGCGCCCGCCAGCAGGGTCATCTGGCTCTGCTGCTGATGGACATTGACCACTTCAAGGCCGTCAACGACACCTACGGCCATGCCGTCGGCGATCAGGTGCTGCGGCAGGCGGCGCATTACATGCTGAAGTCGGCACGGCCGTTCGATCTGATCTGCCGCTGGGGTGGCGAGGAGTTTCTCGTGCTGATGCTGCTGGACGAAGCAGAGCCTGCCAGCAGCGTGGCCGAGCGCATGCGCCAGCAGGCCCAACGGGCCCGCTTTGCCGGCGACAAACAGGTCACCCTCAGCGGCGGCCTGGTAATGCTCGGCGCCAGAGAGAGCCTGGACCAGGCGATCCGCCGCGCCGACCAGTTGCTCTACCAGGCCAAACAGCAGGGTCGCAACCGTATCGTCAGCGACCTGCCCGTGCTGGCCGCCAGCGATACCCCGATACCGGCCAGCGCCGGCTAGCCGCCATCAATCCGAGCCCAGAACTGCCGCATGCTGATCAACTCGAAGAAACGCCTGGCCATCGTCG
>CALMID010000531.1 GCA_937863915.1 uncultured Pseudomonas sp. | reverse complement strand
ACCTGCAGCGGGGTAAAGGTGCCGTAGTCGTGGTAGCTCTTGATCCGCGCCAGGGCGGCGACCAGTTCGGGATTGCCGACCATGAAGCCAATGCGCCAGCCGGCCATGTTGTAGCTCTTGGACAGGGTGAAGAACTCCACCGCAACGTCCTTGGCACCGGGTACCTGCATGATCGAAGGCGCGGTCCAGCCTTCGTAGACGATGTCGGCATAGGCCAGATCGTGCACCACGAGAATGTCGTACTGCTTGGCCAGGGCCACCACCCGCTCGAAGAAGTCCAGCTCCACGCACTGGGCGGTGGGGTTGGAGGGGAAGCCGATGATGATCATCTTCGGCTTGGGGATGGACTCGCGGATGGCCCGCTCCAGTTCGGCGAAGAAATCCACGCCGGGTATCAGTGGCACCGAGCGCACCTGGGCACCGGCGATTACCGCGCCATAGATATGGATCGGGTAGCTGGGGTTGGGTACCAGTACGGTGTCGCCGTGATCCAGGGTGGCCAGCATCAGGTGCGCCAGGCCTTCCTTGGAGCCGATGGTGACGATGGCTTCGCTTTCCGGGTCGATCTCCACGTCATAGCGATCCTTGTACCAGCGCGAGATGGCGCGGCGCAGGCGCGGGATGCCGCGGGAGGTGGAATAGCCATGGGTGTCTTCGCGCTGGGCGACCTGCACCAGCTTCTCGACGATGTGCGGCGGCGTGGCGCCATCGGGGTTGCCCATCGAAAAGTCGATGATGTCCTCGCCACGGCGGCGGGCGGCCATCTTCAGTTCGGCGGTGATGTTGAAAACGTAGGGGGGGAGACGATCGATGCGCGCAAAACGGCGCTTGGCATTGTCAGCCATGCTGTCCTCGAAGTACGTAAGCGCCCGGAACCGTCCGAGCGACGTTGGCCGCATGAGGCGACCTGGCGAGGAAGATACGAGATGGCTTGCCGGCCTGTCCAGCACAGTCGTGGTCTGGACAGGGGCAACAGTTGTCAGGGGCTGGGCTCAGTTACCCAGCATGTCGTGCATGGCGATGATCTGCTCGGCCACCTGGATCAGCTTCTGCTGGCGGCTCATGGCCTGGCGACGCATCAGGGTGTAGGCCTCTTCCTCATTGCAGCTCTTCATCTTCATCAGCAGGCCCTTGGCCAGTTCGACGCGCTTGCGCTCGGCCAGTTGCGCTTCGCGGGCATTGAGCTGGGCGCGCAGGGCCTGATCGCTCTCGAAGCGGGCCATGGCCACGTCGAGAATCGGCTGCAGGCGCTGGGCATGGATGCCTTCGACGATGTAGGCACTGACCCCGGACTGGATGGCCTGGCGCATCACGCCCGGATCGTGGTCGTCGGTGAACATGACGATCGGCCTGGGCTGGTCGCGGCTGACCAGGCAGACCTGCTCCATCACGTCGCGGCCGGGGGACTCGGTGTCGATCAGGATCACGTCGGGGCGGATGGCCTCGACCCGCTCAGGCAGGTCGATGACCAGCCCCGATTCGTCAATCACCTCAAAACCGGCTTCGGTCAGGGCGCTCTTGAGGCGGCCGACCTTCTTCGGGGTGTCGTTGATCAGGAGGATACGCAGCATGGAGTCAACCTTGTCTGTCGTCAGAGCACAGCCGCATGCGGCTCGTTACTCAGGGAATGTAGGGCGAAGCTGCGGGCGTAGGCGGCCGGGTCCTGGCCATCCCAGGGCTTGCCATCGAGCAGCGTGCTGCTGCGCATGGCATCCGGAACGCTGATGCCCAAAGCGCCGGCGGCATCGGCATACAGGCTGGTCTGTTGCACGGCCCGGGCGATTGCCTGGTAATCCGGGTCTTCGCGCAGCAGGCCCCAGCGGCGGAACTGGGTCATGAACCACAGGCCGTCGGACAGGTAAGGCATGTTCACCGCACCTTCGGCGCAGAAACGCAGCGGATGGGCGTCCAGCCAGGCATGGCCGTTGCCATCCTCGTAGCGCCCGAGGAAGCGCGACTGGATGGTCTGCAGCGGCGCGTCGACATAGTCGCTACCGCTGATCAGTTGCGCGGCGCTGCATTTGTTCTCGTCGCTGGCGTCGATGAAGCGGCTGGCTTCCAGTACGGCCATGACCAGGGCGCGGGCGGTGTTGGGGTACTGCTCGACGAACTCGCGGGTACAGCCCAGAACCTTTTCCGGATGATCCGGCCACAGCGCCTGGCTGGTCGCCAGGGTAAAGCCCATGCCCTGGTCGATGGCGTGGGCGCCCCAGGGTTCGCCGGCACAGAAACCGTCGATGCGACCGGCCTGCAGGTGGGCGACCATCTGCGAGGGCGGCACCACGACGGTGTTGACGTCCTTGAGCGGGTGGATACCCAGGCTGGCCAGCCAGTAGTACAGCCACATGGCATGGGTGCCGGTGGGGAAGGTCTGGGCGAAGGTGAGTTTTGCCCTGCTGTGGTGCACGTATTGCAACAGTGCCTCGGCACTGGTCACGCCGCTGCGCTGCAAACGGGCAGAGAGGTTGATGCTCTGGCCGTTCTGCGCCAGGCCCATGAGCACCGCCATGTCGGTGGCGGGATTGCCGCCGAGGCCCAGATGGATGCCATAGATCAGGCCATAGAGGCCCTGTGCGGCATCCAGTTCGCCGGTCACCAGCTTGTCGCGCAGAGTCGCCCAGGAAGCCTGACGCTTGAGGTTCAGGGTCAGCCCATAGGGCTGGGCAAAGCCCTGGGTGGCAGCGACGATCAGCGAGGCGCTGTCGGTTAGCGGCATGAAGCCGATATTCAGGGCGGTCTTTTCCGGGGCATCTGAGCCGGCGACCCAGACCAGGTCATCGCTCAGCAGGGGGGTCGTTTCCGTCATCGCCTTGTTCCGTCAGTGAACAAAAAGGCGTCATGCCTGCGCCGCGTGAGCGGTGAGGTCATGACGCCATTGTCAGGGTCGGGCACCGCCATTGGTGTCGACCGGATGACGGGAGCAAAGCAAGCGGCATGCCATCCTTGGCGTGCAGATCAACGCTCCAGCATCTGCTTGACGTTGCTTTGCGGGATTTGCTGCACGCGGCCCTCGGCATCTTCGAATTCGAGCATGCCGGTGTCGCGGTCCAGTTCCGGCTTGCCATGGCTGGTGAGCATCTGGCCGTCGGTGGTGGTGATGATGTATTCGCTGGCGCAGCCGGTCAGTGCCAGCAGGCAGCAAGTGGCGAGAATCAGGTGTTTCATGGGGATACTCCGTTGCGGGGTCTGAAAAGCTGCGGCCGACGATAAGCGGGCCGGCCGTGCTCTTCAAGCCCCGGAAAAAGAAAAGCCCCGCACTGGGCGGGGCTTTCAGGCCTTGCTAGGGATTAGGCTTGAACGACCGGGATCTTGGCGTTCGCAGCGGCTTCCTTGTACTCGGCGATCTGGTCGAAGCTCAGGTAGCGGTAAACGTCGGCAGCCATGCTGTCGATGTTCTTCGCGTACTCCATGTACTCCTCGACGGTCGGCAGTTTGCCGATGATCGAAGCGACCGCTGCCAGTTCGGCAGAAGCCAGGTACACGTTGGTCGCGTCGCCCAGACGGTTCGGGAAGTTACGGGTCGAGGTGGAAACCACGGTCGAACCGGTCTGTACGCGAGCCTGGTTACCCATGCACAGCGAGCAGCCCGGCATTTCCATGCGCGCGCCAGCCTTGCCGTAGATGCCGTAGTAGCCTTCCTCGGTCAGCTGGTGGGCGTCCATCTTGGTTGGCGGAGCCAGCCACAGACGGGTCGGAATGCCACCCTTGACCTTGTCCAGCAGCTTACCGGCAGCGCGGAAGTGACCGATGTTGGTCATGCACGAACCGATGAACACTTCGTCGATCTTCTCACCGGCAACGGTGGACAGCAGGCGGGCGTCGTCCGGATCGTTCGGCGCGCACAGTACCGGCTCCTTGACGTCGGCCAGATCGATTTCGATCACGGCGGCGTACTCGGCATCCTTGTCGGCTTCCAGCAGTTGCGGGTTGGCCAGCCAGGCTTCCATCGCCTTGGCACGACGCTCCAGGGTACGGGCATCGCCGTAGCCTTCGCCGATCATCCAGCGCAGCATGGTGATGTTGGAGCGCAGGTATTCGGCGATGGCGCTTTCCGGCAGCTTGATGGTGCAACCGGCAGCGGAACGCTCGGCGGAGGCGTCGGACAGTTCGAAAGCCTGTTCAACGGTCAGCTCGTTCAGACCTTCGATCTCGAGGATGCGGCCGGAGAAGATGTTCTTCTTGCCTTTCTTCTCGACGGTCAGCAGGCCAGCCTGGATCGCGTAGTAAGGGATGGCATGCACCAGGTCACGCAGGGTAATGCCCGGTTGCAGCTTGCCCTTGAAGCGCACCAGTACCGACTCCGGCATATCCAGCGGCATAACGCCGGTGGCTGCAGCGAAGGCGACCAGACCCGAACCGGCCGGGAAGGAGATGCCCATCGGGAAGCGGGTGTGCGAGTCG
>CALMID010000530.1 GCA_937863915.1 uncultured Pseudomonas sp. | reverse complement strand
GTAATCGGCCTGCTGGCCGGCCAGGGCCGGGGCCTGCAGCGCCGGATTGCCCTCGGCCTTGGCGCCGTGGCAGGCCACGCAGGTAGTGGCGAAGAGTTTCTCACCCGCCGCCGCATCGGCGGACTGAGCGAGCGGACTAGCCAGGCACAAGGCGGCCAGCAGCGCGGGACGAAGGTACATGGGCAGATCACCAGGCTTGTCGTTGTTATGGGGTCAGCATATCTGGCACCATCGTACCAATCAAGCTTGGTTCGCCCATTTGTCAGGAATTGCGCGGATCGTCCCAGAATGGCCGGTCACTCTCCTGCCAGACATCGGCGCGCGACAGGCCGATGTCCTTGAGCGCCGCACCGGACAGCGTCGACTGCTTCTGCCGCGCCAGGGCCTGCCACGCGGCGGACGCCAGCGAGCGACCCTGCAGCATCGCCTACTCCAGCCCCAGCCTGTCGGCGCTGATGGCCGTGGTCAGCGCGGCCCTGGCCATCACCGCGCAGCTGGAGAGCATCATCACCCCGGATCTGGAAATACTCGGCAACTGTCATGGTCTGCCGGAGCTGCCGGCCACCAGCATCGTGCTGCTGCGCAACCCCGCGCAGCAGTCCGCGGTCACCGAGACCCTGGCCGGGCAGATCGTCGAGGGCTTCAGGCTATAAGGACGAGCCCCGCCGCACAGACCAGCAGGAAGTGGCAGAACAGCTTGCGCAGCAGACGATCGGGCAAGGCATGAGCCAGTTTCACCCCCCAACTGATGCTGAGCAGCCCGCCAATGGCCAGCGGAATGCCCATGCTCCAGTTGACCTCGTCATGGGCGGCATAGGTGACCAGCGTCACCGCCGTGGCCGGCAGTGCCAGGGACAGCGACAAGCCCTGGGCAACGACCTGGGAAACGCCAAAGATCGCGGTCAGGCTCGGCGTCGCCAGCACCGCGCTGCCCACGGCGAACAGCCCGCCCAGCAGACCAGACAAGCCGCCCAGCACGCCCAGCCAGGGCCAGGAATAGCGCAGCCCCTGGCCCGCGGCCGGCAAGGGCCGGTACAGACGCCAGAGATTGAACAGGGCCAGGGCCAGGAGGAAGCCAACGAAGGCATAGCGCATGCTGCGGGCATCCAGCTGCAGCGCCAGCAATGACGCCAGCCAGGCGCTGAGCAGCCCGGAGAGTCCAAGCGCCAGCGCATGGCGCAGGTCGATCGGGTTGTGCTGGTGATAGCGCCACAAGGCCAGCAACACATTGGGCACCACCATCACCAGGGCCGTGCCCTGGGCCAACTGCTGATCCAGACCGAACAGGATGCCCAGTGCCGGAATGGCAATCAGCCCGCCGCCTATGCCGAACAGCCCGCCAATGGTGCCAAGCAAGGCGCCCAGCAACACATGCACACCAGCAGTGATCAGTTCCATTGTTCTCTCGCTACAAAGACAAAGCCCGGCACTAGGCCGGGCTCTGGAGACACGCGATGACTTAGGCTTGCGGAGCCTGAGTACGGCCCTTGTAGGAGCCGTCGCGGGTGTCGATTTCGATCCAGTCGTCGATGTTGCAGAAGTCTGCAACCTTGACTTCGGTACCGTTGGCCAGCTTGGCCGGCTTCATGACCTTACCGGAAGTATCGCCACGGGCGGAGTTCTCGGTGTAGGTGATCTGACGCACGATGGTGGTCGGCAGGTCAACGGAGATCACTTTGCCTTCGAAGAACACGGCTTCGCAGACGTCGGTCATGCCTTCTTCGATGAACGGCAGAACGCTTTCCAGATCTTCGGCGCGCAGCTCGTAGGAGTTGTATTCCGGGTCCATGAAGACGTAGTCGTCACCGCTGATGTAGGACAGGGTCACTTCCTTGCGCTCAAGGATGACCGGCTCCATCTTGTCGTCGGCCTTGTACACGGTCTCGGTCTTGGAGCCGTTGATCAGGTTCTTCAGCTTCATCTTGACGATGGCGCTGTTACGACCGGACTTGGTGAATTCAGCTTTCTGGATGAGCCAAGGATGACCGTCGATCAGAGCGACGCTGTTGGCCTTCATTTCTTGTGCGGTTTTCATACGAAATATCCGGGATATAGATGGAGGTACGAATTTCTAGGCCGCGCATGATAGCGAATTTCGGTAAAACTGCGCCAGAGCCGTCGCAAGATCAGGATAAGCGGCCTGCCGGACACTCCATTGGCGGGCGTGCTCGGCCAGCGCCAACCAGTGCGACTGCATCGCCCGCCAGGCCGGGCCCATGCCCTGCCCGGCATTCCAGGCCCGCCACAATCCGCGCAACGCCAGTGCCGCCGGCTCGCTAAGCCCCTCGACATACAGATTCAGGAACGCCTCCAGCTTGTCCCAGTGCGCATCCTCCGCCTGCTGGTAGATGTGCCAGAGCAGTGGCCGCGCCGCCCACTGCGCACGCACGAAGGAATCCTCGCCGCGCACCGCATTGAAATCACAACACCACAGCAGCCGGTCGTAATCGCCCTGCGGCATGAAGGACAGCAGCTGCACCTGCAGGCAACCGCGCTGCCAGACCTGCCCCGGCTGCATCGCCGTCACGCCCAGCCAGTCCTGCAGCTGCGCCTGGATGCGCCCCTGCGGCACCAGCAGATGCACCGTCTCTTCGCCGTTGGCCATGGCCTCCAGCCACTCGGCGAGCCCGGCATTCTCGTAGGCAAATAGGGAGACCAGCCGCGCATCGGCCTGCGGCGTGACGCCCAGCCGTTCGAGAAAGGCCATGCGCGCGGCCTGATCGCTCTGCAGCGCATCACGGCGCGCCAGCAGGTCACCCTCGCGCAGCAGGCCGCCGGTCCCTTCGGTAAAGCCGGGAAAGAAGAAGAACTTGCGCAGGCCGGAAGGCTGCGGCGACGGCAGCGCGTGACAGCCCGCCACCCAGTCCTCGGCACTGAGGTACTCCAGATTCAGCCACAGCGGCGGGCGCGGCAGAGCGGCCATGGCCGCAATAAAAGAAGCCGGCAGTTCACAGGCAAAGGCCTCGATCACCACTTCGCCTGGCACCACGTCGGCGGCCGACTCGGCCGTCCAGGCACGCACCTCGATACCCTCCAGCCACTGCTGCGGTGCTGTCAGCGAGGCGGCCGGACACAGCGGCTGCAGGGCGCGCAGATCATCCACCCACAAGCGCACCGCCACGCCCTGCTCGGCCACCAGCTGGCGGGCCAAGCGCAAGGTCACGCCGATATCGCCGTAGTTGTCCACCACCGCGCAGAAGATGTCCCACTGCCCCGCCATAACCTGCTCTCGCCAATCGTTGAGGTGGCTGATTGTGCACCACGCCGAGCCTCTTGGCCGCAGCGCCCATGGACGAAAAGCGCACAGACAGAAACGAAAAAGCCCAGCACTAGGCTGGGCTTTTTCTAAGGTCTGGCGGTGAAGGAGGGATTCGAACCCTCGATACGGTTTCCCGTATACACACTTTCCAGGCGTGCTCCTTCAACCGCTCGGACACTTCACCGGATCTCGCTGGGTTTGCACCCCGTCGAGGCGCGCTAAATTATCCGAACAGGCCTCCATTGGCAACCTCTTTTTGCAGTTTTTTCATGTGCTTACCCAGCCGCCGCGGCGCCCGTGTACAGGCGTTCACGCGACCTGCCGGTCAGCCTCAAGGCTTGTCCTCCGCCATCAGGCTGAGTAAGGTCTGCCGACCTTTCGGCATCGGCCGCAACCTAGGAACACAGATATGAGCGACCTGATCAGCTACCAACTCGAAGACGGCATTGCCACCCTGACCCTCAGCAACGGCAAGGTCAACGCCATTTCCCCGGACGTGATCGCCGCCTTCAACGCCGCCCTGGATCAGGCCGAAGCCGATCGCGCCATCGTCATCATCACCGGCCAGCCGGGCATTCTCTCCGGTGGCTACGACCTCAAGGTGATGACCTCCGGCCCGCAGAATGCCATCAACCTGGTAGCTGCCGGCTCCACCCTGGCGCGCCGCATGCTGTCGCACCCCTACCCGATCATCGTCGCCTGCCCAGGCCATGCCGTGGCCAAGGGCGCCTTCATCCTGCTCTCGGCCGACTACCGCATCGGCGTGGAAGGCCCGTTCAGCATCGGCCTCAACGAAGTGCTGATCGGCATGACCATGCACCACGTCGGCATCGAGCTGGCCCGTGACCGCCTGCGCAAGAACTTCTTCAACCGCTCGGTGATCAACGGCGAGATGTTCAACCCGCAGCAGGCGCTGGAAGCTGGCTTCCTGGATGCCGTGGTCGCGCCCGAGGAGCTGATGAACGCTGCCAAGGCCATGGCCACGCAGATGAAGAAGATCAACATGACCGCGCACAAGAACACCAAGCTGAAGACCCGCAAGGCCTTCCTGGAAACCCTGGACGCGGCGATCGAGCTGGACAAGCAGCACCTCGGCTAAGCCCACGCAACATCCAAAAGCCCGGCCCCGTGCCGGGCTTTTTATTGCCTGCGATTTACCCCGACGCAGTAAACTGCGCCTCCGCTTTGATCACCCGAGGTTTGCCATGGCCCGCCTGGACCTGCACTTTGCCGATGAGCTGTTCTGCTACCAGACCCACCTCACCGTGCGCATCACCGACATCAACGCCGCCAACCACCTGGCCAACGATTCGATGATCTCGATGATTTCCGAGGCGCGGGCGCGCTTTCTGTTCGAAATGGGCGTGGAAGAAACCCGCGAGGACGGCATCGGCATCATCGTCACCGACCTTGCCACCACCTATAAGGCCGAAGCCCACGCCCGCGACCAGTTGCTGTTTCAGGTCGGGGTGATGGACCTGAACAAATACGGCGGCGACATTATCTTCCGCATCACCCGCCCCGCCGATGGCCGACTGATTGCGCTGGCCAAGTCCGGCTTCGTGTTCTTCGACTACCGCGCCTCGCAGGTGGTGGCGATGGCCGAGTCGTTCAGCGCCAAGTTCCCCCAGGCCAACTGGCTGTAAGCGCGCACCAATAGCGCGCACAAAAGCCCCCGCACGCTCCAGATTGCAGCCCGCAATCGCCTGAGCGCCCCATCACGGGGCCCATAACAGTGCCGCGGGGCGCTTTAGCGAAGTTGGCCCAGCACTTGCAGTAACCCCTTCGACGGCAGCCAATGATGGTTGCCCCATACGGCAAAGGCGTCGCATTCAACCGGTCGGTCAGGTACCGCGTTGAGGCGGCGCCTTTTTCGTTTCTGCCCCGTTGCCGGGGCCGGCATGCCGACTGTGATCCAGCGGTGCGTTTGACTTCTTGCTCCTTGATGGCCTTGGCCATCCGCGGCGGGCCACAAGCCTGCCGTTTCCCTCGCCACCGGCCTACCACGCTGTGTCGGCTGGCGGGGGTTCTTTTAATCACTGCCGATTGAGGTGAGAGATGAATACAAGTTTCTGGAAAGCCGGCCACGCACCGACGCTGTTCGCCGCCTTCCTCTATTTCGACCTGAGCTTCATGGTCTGGTACGTGCTCGGCCCGCTGGGCCTACAGATTGCTGCCGACCTCGAACTGTCCACCCAGCAACGCTCGCTGATGGTCGCCACACCGATCCTCGCCGGTGCCGTGCTGCGCTTCCTGCTCGGCATCCTCGCCGACCGTACTTCACCGAAGACTGCCGGCCTGTTCGGTCAGGTGGTGGTCATCACCGCTCTCAGCGTGGCCTGGCTGCATGGCATTCACAGCTATGAGCAGGCACTGCTGCTGGGCCTGTTCCTCGGCTTCGCCGGCGCCTCCTTCGCCGTTGCCCTGCCGCTGGCCTCGCAGTGGTATCCGCCGCAGCACCAGGGCAAGGCCATGGGCATCGCCGGCGCCGGCAACTCCGGCACCGTGCTGGCCGCCCTGTTCGCCCCGGGCCTGGCCGCCGTCTTCGGCTGGAACAACGTGTTCGGCCTGGCGCTGATTCCGCTGGTACTGACCCTGCTGATCTTCGCCGGCGTGGCCAAGAACGCTCCGACCCGTCCGGCACCCAAAGCCCTGGCCGACTACCTGAAAGCCCTGGGCGACCAGGACAGCTGGTGGTTCATGTTCTTCTACAGCGTCACCTTCGGCGGCTTCCTGGGCCTTGCCAGTGCCCTGCCCGGCTACTTCCACGACCAGTACGGCTTCGACGCGGTCAAGGCCGGCTACTACACCGCCGCCTGCGTCTTCGCCGGCAGCCTGATGCGCCCGCTGGGCGGCGCCCTGGCCGACCGCATCGGCGGCATTCGCGCCCTGCTGGTGATGTACACCGTGGCCTCGCTGTCGATCGCCGTGGTGGGTCTGAACCTGTCCAGCGCCACCGCCGCCCTGGGCCTGTTCGTGGTCGCCATGCTCTGCCTGGGTGCCGGCAACGGCTCGGTGTTCCAGCTGGTGCCGCAGCGCTTCCACCGCGAGATCGGCGTGATGACCGGCCTGATCGGCATGGCTGGCGGCATCGGCGGCTTCTGCCTGGCCGCTGGTCTGGGTGCGATCAAGCAGTCCACCGGCGACTACCAGCTGGGTCTGTGGCTGTTCGCCAGCCTTGGTCTTCTCGCCTGGGTCGGCCTGCTCAGCGTCAAGAGCCGCTGGCGCACCACCTGGGGCAGCGCGGCGATGACCGCCGCCCGCGTCTGATCCCGGGTTAAGCTCACCCCCACCAACAAAGCCCGGCCCTGCCGGGCTTTGTCCATTGCCGAGATCCCTTATGAGCCTGCAACTGACCTTTGCCGAAGCCAGCGCCATCGGCCCGCGCAGCGAGAACCAGGACGCCTTGCGGGCGGTAACCCCGGCACCGGCGCTGGCGGCCAGCAAGGGCAGCCTGTTCGCCCTGGCCGATGGTGTCAGCCAATGCGCCGACGGCGGCCTGGCCGCCCGCGCCACCCTGCAGGCCCTGGCCCTGGACTACTACGCCACGCCGGAAACCTGGCCGGTAGCCCAGGCCCTTGATCGCCTGCTGGTGGCACAGAACCGCTGGCTGCAGGCCAATGGCGGCGGCCAGCCACTGCTGACCACCCTCACCGCCCTGGTTCTGCGCGGACGCCGCTACACCCTCGCGCATGTCGGCGACTGCCGCGCCTATCGTTTTCACAACGGCAACCTGGAGCTGCTCAGCGAAGACCATGTGTGGGAACAACCGGGCATGCAGCATGTGCTCAAGCGCGCCATGGGCCTGGATCAGCACCTGGTGGTGGATTACAGCGAAGGCGAGCTGCAGGCCGGCGAACACTTCCTCCTGCTCAGCGATGGCGTCTGGGCCGCACTGGGCGACGACCGCATCCGCGGCATCCTGCGCGACGAGCCCGAGCCCCAGGCCGC
>CALMID010000529.1 GCA_937863915.1 uncultured Pseudomonas sp. | reverse complement strand
AAGGTGCGCAGCGACTCGATCTCGTTGTCGAACAGGTCGATGCGGTAGGGCAGTTCGCTCCCGGCGGGGTAGATGTCCATCACCGCGCCGCGCAGGGCAAACTCGCCGTGCTCGTTGACGGTGTCCACGCAGCGGTAGCCGCAGCTCTCGAGGCGCTGGCGCGTGGCATGGGCATCGAAACGGTCGCCGGTGGCGAGGTCGAACACCTGGCCGGCGATGAAGTCGCGCGGTGGCAGCCGGTTCATCAGGCTGGCCACCGGCAGCACCAGGGTGCACGGCTCGCCGGAGAGCAGCATGGCCAGCGCGGCGAGGCGCTCGGAGACAATGTCCTGGTGCGGTGAGAAGCTGTCGTACGGCAGCGTTTCCCAGGCCGGGAAGTTGAGCACCTTGAGGCCTTCGCCGCCGAAGAACTGCATTTCCGCCTGCAGCTGGCGGGCGCTGGCTGCATCCTCCGTCACCACCAGCAGCACGCCGGGGTGGCGCGCATGGGCCGAGGCCAGTGCGAGGCCGGTCGCGGCGCCGTGCAGGCCGGCCCAGCGCTGGCGCTGGCCGCTGGCGGGTCGCAGGGAGGGCTGGAAGATGCCGGGCATGGTGGTCCGTCCGGGTAGGTCAAGCGGGGCGGGCATTATAGCGGCAGCTATCCCCGTGCGTTTTGTCAGTCAATGTGGCGCTTTTGGTGATTGCCATGCCGGTGCGCTTGGCTATCCTTGATGGTCCGAAATCCAGACCATTCCCATCCAACCAACCAGAAGGTAAGCACTATGGCGCAAGCATTTATCTTTGACGCTATCCGCACGCCGCGTGGCAGGGGCAAGGCCGGTGGCGGGCTTTACGAAGTGAAGCCCGTCGACATGGTCAAGAACCTGCTCGATGCGATCCAGGTCCGCAACAAGCTCGACCCGTCAGCCGTCGAGGACCTGATCCTCGCCACCGGAGAGCCGGTGAACGAACAGGGCCAGAATATCGCCAAGACTGCGCTGGTCTACGCCGGTTGGGCGAACGTCACTACCGGTGCGCAACTGCACCGCTATTGCGCCGGCGGCCTCGACGCCTGCAACAATGCTGCTGCTAAGGTGCGCGCCGGTTTTGAAGACCTGGTGCTGGCCGGTGGTGTGGAATCCATGTCCCGCCTCGGTATCGGTGCGTCCGGTGCTGCGGCCGGGGATCCGTGGGTGGCGATGCACAGCTACGGCGTGTCGCAAGGCGTCGGCGCTGACCTTGTGGCTGCACAGGACGGCTTCACACGTGAGGATGTCGACAAATACGCGGTCATGTCACAACAGCGCGCCGGGAAAGCCTGGGAGAAAGGTTACTTCAAGAAGTCGATCGTGCCGGTGAAAGATATCAACGGTGTAACGATCCTTGCGCACGACGAGCTGGTGCGCAAGGACACCACCATGGAGGCGCTGGCCAAGCTGAAGCCGTCATTCCAGATGTTCGGTGATTTCGGCCACAACGACCTGCTGAAGTTCAAGTACCCGGACATTGAGTCGATTGCCCACGTGCACACGCCCGGCAACTCGTCCGGTATCGTCGACGGTGCGTCGCTGGTGCTGATCGGCAGCGAGAAAGCCGCCAAGACGCACAACCTGAAGCCGCGCGCGCGCATCCTGGCCTGTGCCCTGACTGGCACCGAACCGTCCATCATGCTGACCGGCCCGGCACCGGCCACGCTGAAGGCGCTGAAACAGGCGAAGCTGAAGCTGTCGGACATTGACCTGTTCGAGCTGAACGAGGCCTTTGCCTCGGTGGTGCTGCGTTACCAGAAAGTGCTCGGCATCCCCGACAGCAAGATCAACGTCAACGGCGGCGCGATTGCCATGGGTCACCCGATCGGTGCGACCGGTGGCATGATCCTCGGCGCGCTGGTGGACGAACTGGAGCGCCGCAAGCTGAAGCGCGGCGTGGCAACCCTGTGTGCGGGTGGCGGTATCGGTATCGCCACTGTGGTCGAGTTGGTGTGAGGTAACGAACGATGGGATACATCAAGCTGAAAAAAGACGCTGACGGCATCGTGGAACTGATCTTCGACCAGCCGGGCGAGAAAGTGAACAAGATGGGCGACGAGTACATCACTGCCATGAGCAAGGCGGTGGCTGAACTGGCCGGCATGAAAGACAAGATCAAGGGCGTGTACGTGCGCTC
>CALMID010000528.1 GCA_937863915.1 uncultured Pseudomonas sp. | reverse complement strand
CGAAGGAACCCTGCGCCAAGCGCAGGGCCGGATGACGGGGCTAGACCTTTTGGTTTCTTTTGGGGCAATGCCAAAAGAAACTCGCCCAGCAGGGCGAAACCCAGCTGTCCGGCCACGTCGGCAATGAGCTGCGGAGTGGGGACCTTATTAAGTGAACGACAAGGCCCGCACATGGCGGGCCTTGTCGAAACAGCGTGGAGATGAATCAGCGCGAGGCTTTCATCGCCTCACGCGGCACGTACTTGCCCACTTCGTACTTGCCGATAGCCATGCGGTGCACTTCGTCCGGGCCGTCGGCCAGGCGCAGGGTGCGCTGCATGGCGTACCAGTAGGCCAGCGGGAAGTCGTTGGAAACGCCGGCGCCACCGTGAATCTGGATGGCGCGGTCGATCACCTTGAGCGCTACATTCGGCGCCACCACCTTGATCTGGGCAATTTCGCTGGCGGCCACCTTGTTGCCCACGGTGTCCATCATGTAGGCCGCATTCAGGGTCAGCAGACGCGCCATGTTGATCTCCATGCGCGAGTCGGCGATGTGATCGAGGTTGCCACCCAGACGTGCCAGCGGCTTGCCGAAGGCAGTGCGGGTCACGGCACGCTGGCACATCAGCTTGAGGGCGCGCTCGGCCATGCCGATGGAGCGCATGCAGTGGTGGATGCGGCCTGGGCCAAGGCGACCCTGGGCGATCTCGAAGCCACGGCCTTCGCCCAGCAACACGTTCTCGTAAGGCACGCGGACGTTCTCGAACACCACTTCGGCGTGGCCGTGCGGGGCATCGTCATAGCCGAACACCGGCAGCGGACGAACGATCTTCACGCCCGGCGTCTCGGTCGGTACCAGGATCATCGAGTGCTGCTGGTGACGCGGCGCGTCCGGGTTGGTCAGGCCCATGAAGATCATGATCTTGCAGCGCGGGTCGCAGGCGCCGGAGGTCCACCACTTGCGGCCGTTGATTACCCACTCGTCGCCCTCGCGCACGGCGCGGGCTTCCATGTTGGTGGCGTCGCTGGAGGCCACGGCCGGCTCGGTCATGGCAAAGGCGGAGCGGATCTCGCCATTGAGCAGCGGCACCAGCCACTGCTGCTTCTGCGCTTCGTTGGCGTAGCGCACCAGCACTTCCATGTTGCCGGTGTCCGGCGCGGAACAGTTGAACGGCTCGGCACCGATCAGCGAGCTGCCCATGATCTCGGCCAACGGCGCGTATTCGGTGTTGGTCAGGCCGGCACCCAGCTCGGACTCCGGCAGGAACAGGTTCCACAGACCCTGAGCCTTGGCCTTGGCCTTGAGCTCCTCCATGATCGCGGTCGGCTGCCAGCGATCACCTTCGTTGACCTGCTGCTCGAAGATCGCTTCGGCGGGATAAACATGCTCTTCCATGAACGCCATAACGCGTTCACGCAGTGCTTGGACTTTGGGGGAGTAGGCGAAATCCATGGGAGCTACCTTCTGACGGGCTTGGTTGTATCGGATGAGAAGATGCTAGATCAGCCCCGGAGATTTATCTAAGCTATTTTCCTCGTGTATGAACATTCATAAGCCATATATGATCCCGTGATGGGTATGATCAGCCCCATCACCTGTCAGGAGCGGTATAGATGAATCTCACCAAGGTCGACCTCAACCTGTTCATCGTCTTCGACGCCATCTATACCGAAGCCAACCTGACCCGCGCCGGGCAGATCGTCGGCATCACCCAGCCGGCAGTGTCCAACGCCCTGGCCCGTCTGCGCGAAACCTTCAATGACCCGCTGTTCGTGCGCACCGCCCAGGGCATGGTGCCCACGCCCATGGCGCAGAACATCATCGGCCCGGTGCGCAGCGCCCTGCAGCTTCTGCGCGTGTCGGTACAGGAAAGCCGCAGCTTCAATCCGCAGCAGGCCAACAAGACCTACCGCATCAGCATGACCGACCTTTCCGAGCAGATTCTTCTGCCGCCACTGTTCCAGCGCCTGCGCCGGCTGGCCCCCAACATCTTCATCGAAAGCTTCCTGGCCAAGCGCCGCGAAACCACCAAGGAGCTGGCTGCCGGACGCCTGGACTTCGCCGTCGACGCGCCGCTGAACACCGATCCGCAGGTGCGCCACGTCAAGCTCATGGAAGATCGCTATGTCTGCGCCGTGCGCCAGGGGCACCCGCTGGCCAAGGACAAGCTGAGCCTGGACGAGTACATGTCACTGACCCACATCCACATCTCCAGCCGCCGCAGTGGCCTCGGCCATGTCGACCTGGCGCTGGGCAAGATGGGCATCCAGCGCAAGATTGCCCTGCGCTCGCAGCACTACCTGATGGCCTCCAGCGTCATGCGCGATACCGACATGGCCATCACGGTGCCGGAGCGCTTTGCCCGCCGCCACAATCTGCACTTCATGACTCTGCCGGTTAAGGATGTGCCGCCGCTGGAAACCCACCTGTACTGGCACGAAAGCACCGACCAGGACCCGGCCAACCGCTGGATGCGTGAGCAGATGATCGAGCTGGCCCAGCAGATCACGGCCCAGGAAAGGGCCGAACAGGGCGCCTGAGGCGCCCTCAGATACCCGGCCGCCCCGGATCCTCCGGTGGCTGTTCTTCCTCAATTTCCTCCAGCTTCAACTCCAGCCCCCAACTGCCAGGTTCACTCTTGACCGATGCCGTGGCAGCGGGAGCCGCCACTGGCGCGGCAGCCGCCGGCTGCAATGCCGCATTGGCCGGGTCATCGCGATACAGCTTGAGCTTGAGGCGCACGTTGTTGGCCGAGTCGGCGTTCTTGATCGCCTCGTCATCGCTGATCACTCCTTCCTTGGCCAGCTCGATCAGCGCCTGATCGAAGGTCTGCATGCCGAGGTTGCGCGACTTGTCCATGACCTCCTTGATCAGGTCGAATTCGCCGCGTTTGATGATGTCGCTGATGGTCGCCGTGCCCAGCAACACCTCCACCGCCGCTCGACGCTTGCCGTCCTGGGTCTTGACCAGGCGCTGGGAGACAAACGCCTTGAGGTTGTTGCCCAGGTCGTTGAGCAGTTGCGGCCGACGCTCCTCGGGGAAGAAGTTGATGATGCGGTCCAGCGCCTGGTTGGCGTTGTTGGCGTGCAGAGTGGAAATCGCCAGGTGCCCGGTATCGGCAAAAGCCAGGGCATGCTCCATGGTCTCGCGGTCGCGGATTTCACCGATCAGGATCACGTCCGGCGCCTGGCGCAGGGTGTTCTTCAGCGCCGCCTGGAAGCTGCGGGTATCCACGCCCACCTCGCGCTGGTTGATGATCGACTTCTTGTGCCGGTGCACATACTCCACCGGGTCCTCGATGGTGATGATGTGGCCACTGCTGTTGCGGTTGCGGTGATCGATCAGCGCCGCCAGCGAGGTCGACTTGCCCGAGCCTGTGCCGCCAACGAACAGCACCAGACCGCGTTTTTCCATCACCACCTTGAGCAGGACTTCCGGCAGTTTGAGGTCTTCGAACAGCGGGATGTCCAGTTTGATGTTGCGGCAGACCATGGACACTTCGTTGCGCTGACGGAAGATGTTGATGCGAAAACGCCCGACACCCGGCACCGACATGGCCAGGTTCATCTCCAGCTCGCGCTCGAACTGCTGGCGCTGCTCCTCATCCATCACACCACGGGCAATCTGCTCGACCTCGCCAGGTTTCAGCGCGTCGCTCGACAGCGGCTTGAGCACACCATTGAACTTGGCGCAGGGCGGCGCGCCGGTGGACAGATAAAGATCCGAGCCATCCTGATTGGCCAGGATTTTCAGCATTGCGGTGAGGTCCATGATTCGGCTTCCGGCAGACAGGAATAGAAAAGGTAGGCGATATTTTCAGGCGCACTGGGCGGCGATATCGACTTGTTATTGGCGTCATTCTGCTGGCGCAGCAAATGCTGGCACAATAGCGTCACCCGAGAAATGAGGACCCCGTCATGGCAAAGGCAATGGCCCGCCACATCCTGGTCAAAACCGAGGCCGAGGCCGCGCAGCTCAAGCAGCGCATCGCCAAAGGCGAAGCTTTCGACGTCCTGGCCCGCAAGCACTCGCTGTGCCCCTCCGGAAAGAAGGGCGGTGATCTGGGTGAAGTACGTCCAGGACAGATGGTGCGAGCGGTCGACCAGGTGATCTTCAAGAAGGCCCTGCGCGAGGTGCATGGCCCGGTGAAGACCCAGTTCGGTTACCACCTGATCCAGGTGTTCTACCGCGAATGACGCCCGAGCAGATCGCCGCCCTGTGCCTGGCCCTGCCTGGCGCCCGTGAAGACATCAAGTGGGGCGGCGTGCGTGTGTTCTCCATCGCCGGGAACAAGATGTTCGCCCTGCTCGACCTGTCCGGCAGCGCCAGCCTGGCGTTCAAGGTCGACGACGACCTGTTCCTCGGCTACTGCGACCGCCCCGGCTTCCGCCCCGCGCCCTACCTGGCCCGCGCCCACTGGGTCAGCCTGAGCCATCCCTACCAGGCCAGTGCCGATGAACTGCACAGCCTGCTGCGCCGCTCGCACCAGCTGGTGGTGGCGCGCCTGCCCAAGTACCGCCGTCTCGCCCTGCTCATCGATCCTGAAAACAGCGCGAGCTGACAGGCTGAACACCTCAGCAAATACTGTACATATCCAATTATTTGTATAGGCTTTGCAAAAGAAAGCCCAGCCAGAACACTGCCGACAATCAGGCACAGATCAATTCTGACGACGCAGTTGTGCCGTTCTGGCGAGGCTATTTCCTGTACTAGGCCGAGTATGAGGTGGGTAATGAAACGATGGCTTCTGCTGCTTTGCTGCGTGGTCCTGGCCAGTTGCGGTTCGGTGTCGGTCGACGACTATGCCACCGAGAAGCCGGTTCTGGACCTGACACGCTTCTTTGACCGGCCCGTCCAGGCCTGGGGGATTTATCAGGACCGCTCGGGAAAAGTCCTCAAACGTTTCCATGTCGATATAACCAGCCGTCGGGATGGCGATCGGCTGATCCTCGACGAGCGCTTCGTCTACAGCGATGGCAGCACTCAGCGGCGCGTCTGGACACTGATTCCGGATGGGCAGAACCGCTGGCGGGGAACCGCCGACGACGTGGTGGGTGAGGCGACCGGCGAACTGGCCGGCAACGCCCTGCGCTGGCGTTACCAACTCAACCTGCCCGTGGACGGTACGACCTATGTGGTCACGTTTGACGACTGGATGTACCTGATGGATGAGGACACCCTGATCAATCGCTCCAGCATGCTCAAGCTGGGTGTCGAACTGGGACAGGTCACGCTGTTCTTCCGGCGGCAACCCTGATGTTCAGGCTGCAGTCGTTCGGCACGGCGTATCGGGCGCTGGTCATCGGCAACAGCGGCGCTCTCGGCCAGGCCTTCTGCGAGCACCTGCGCAACGACCCAGGCTGCGCGGGGGTCACCGAACTGGGGCGCGCGACCACGCCCGCTGTCGATCTTGAAGAGCCGGCCAGTATCGCCGCCGCGGCCCAGTCGCTAGCCCATCAGGCGCCTTATCAGCTGATTGTGCTGACCAGCGGCCTGCTCCATCGCCAGGGCGTGCAACCGGAAAAGTCGCTGGCGGCGCTTGAGCCGGAGGCATTGCAGGCCGTCTTCCAGGTCAATGCCCTGGGTCCGGCAATGGTCCTGCGCGACTTTCTGCCACTGCTGGATCGCAAGGGTGCCATGGCGGTGCTTTCAGCCAGGGTCGGCAGTATTGGCGACAACCGTCTCGGTGGCTGGTATGCCTATCGGGCATCCAAGGCCGCGCTGAACATGCTGGTCAAAACGGCCGCCATCGAGCTGGCACGCCAGTCTCCTCACGCTCGCCTGCTCAGCCTGCACCCCGGCACGGTCCAGTCCGCCCTATCGCAGCCCTTTCGTGGCGCCGCAGCCTCTCGCCCCGCCGCCCAGGCCGCCATGGAGCTACTAGCGGTGATCGACCGCAGCCTGCCCGCCGACAGTGGCGGTTTCTTTTCGTACAACGGCGAACGTATCGAGTGGTAAGCGGCTAACCGTCGGCACACTCAAGCTCGCTGGCCCGCCTCACGCCAAAGCTGGCGCCGGGGCTGGATTCGCCGCGCACACACGATCTCGGCCGGCCGCCTTGGCGGCATAGAGCGCGTCATCGGCACGCTGGATCAGCTCATCGAGGTTTTCGCCAGGCGCCAACTGGGCAACGCCGGCACTCAGGGTGTAGGCCTGCCCGGTGGAGAAGCGGCAATGGCGCATCTTCTCCAGTATCCGCTCGGCTGAAAGCATGGCGCTTTCCAGCGTGGTCTCGGGGCAGATCAGCAAGAACTCCTCACCGCCCCAGCGCCCCAGGCAATCGCCCTTGCGCACCGA
This sequence comes from uncultured Pseudomonas sp., assembly GCA_937863915.1. Lineage (GTDB taxonomy): Bacteria > Pseudomonadota > Gammaproteobacteria > Pseudomonadales > Pseudomonadaceae > Aquipseudomonas. The sequence continues at coordinate 6,378 of CALMID010000528.1, read as the reverse complement.
GGCCGACAGCAGCTCTGCAACCTCCTTGAGCACCTTGTCGCCGGCCAGATGCCCCAACTGATCATTTACCGTTTTGAAGTAATCAATATCGAACATCACCACGGCCATCGGTCGTTCATGACGCCGGGACAGCTCGAAACAGATCTGCGAAAAGCCATTGAGCTGCTTGCGGTTGGCCAGCCCCGTGAGCACATCGAACAGCGATTGCTCCTCCAGCTGTCGATTCGCCCGACGCAGGCGGGCCACCCAGAACAGGTTGCTCAGGAGGATCACCCCGAAGACCACCAGCAACTGGAAAAACAGGCGGTAATCCGTGGGCGACTCCACACGGATGGCCACATGCCGATTGACGATGCCATTGACCTCTTCGGGGGTCAGGGTGGCAATCGCCTGATTGAGAATGTCCCGCAGCACCGGCTCGCTGCGGAGTACTCCAATGCGGAACAGGTTGTCGTAGCCCTGAACCTGGCCGGCAATTTTCAGGTTGAACCAGCCTTCCTTCTTGATTGTGTAGGCGGCCACGGTCAGCGAGCGCATGGTCAGTTCCGCCTTGCGCTCATTGACCAGCGCCAGCGCCTGGGCCTCGCTTTCCGTCAGGATGATTTCCAAGCCCGGGTAGTCACGGCGCAAGCGCGTCTCGACCGAGGTACCGGCAGGCAGGGCCATGCGTGAGCCGACAAATTCCGCCAGGTCGTCGACGCGCGGATGCTCCTCCCGGCTGATCAGGACATTGCCGTCATTGAATATCGGGTCGGTAAACAGCAACCACGCATCGCGCTCGGCGCTCTGATTGAGAAAACTCAGCAACTGGCAATCGCCGGCGCGGGACGCCGCCAGAGACGCCTCCCAGTTCCGGGTCGGATGAATGCGCAGGTTCAGACCGGCGCGGCTGGCCAGCAATCGCAACAGATCGGCGGCGATACCCTCATGCCGCCCCTGCGAATCCAGTGCTTCAAAAGGTACCCAGTCCGGGTCGACACACAGGCTGACCTGGGGATTGCGCCGCAGGTAATCCTGTTGCTCGCCAGTCAGGGACAGTTGCGCCATCACCGGCAGGGAAAGCAGCACGCTCAAAAACAGTAAATAGCGCAACAAGCACCTACAGCATCATCGAAAGGTCTGAATCGTGAGCGAGCTGGAAACGATTACCGCCAGCCCGCTTGGCTTGATACATCGCATGATCGGCCCGTTGCAACAACTGCTGCGCCTCGCTGCCATGCTGGGGATACACAGCACCGCCGATGCTGGGCAATACAAAGTGCGCCAGGCCCTCCAGCTCAAAGGGCTGACTGAGGGTGAAGCGGATCTTTTCGGCGACGCCGGCAATGCCTTCTGCTGCACCGGCATCTTCCAGCAGTACGACAAACTCATCGCCCGCCAGGCGCGCCGCCGTATCGGACTCACGGATGCAGCCCAGCAAACGCTGAGCGACCATCTGCAGCAACTGGTCGCCGGCCTTGTGACCGAGACTGTCGTTGACCTGCTTGAACTTGTCCAGATCGAGGAACAGCAGCGACAGCTGCGTCTGCTCGCGCTTGGCGCGCGCCAGGGCAATGTGCAGGCGGTCAAACAACAGGGCCCGGTTGGGCAGGCCGGTGAGCTGATCGAACTGCGCCATGAACTGCAAGCGGCTGAGCATGCGCTGCCGCTCGATAAAGGTGGCTAGCTGAGTCGCGACATAATGCAGCAGCTGCTTGTCCTGATCGGTGTAGCGAACCTCGGATGTTCCGTGAAGGATCAGAGCCCCCAGGCCATCCTGACCGGCGTTGAGCGGCACGCCCAGCCAGACAGGCGCGTCGCCATCCTGAGGGCTGACCAGACCGCCCGCCTCGACAAAATCCAGCGTGCCGTGGATGACCTGCCGGGCAAAGTCGAGCACCGTTGAGCTCGCGCCCTGCACTGTCAGTGGGTAAGCCACACGAAGCGAATTGGCATCCTCATTCTGCAGAACAACGGCAAAATCGCTGCCGGGTATCAGTTCGGCAATGATCTGATGAATACGCTGCAGCAAACCGGCCAGGTCTTGCGCTGCGTGGGTCGCCTCGGAGATGGCAAAGGTCGCGGCCTGCCTCAGTTCACTGCGCTTTCGCTCGGTAATGTCGTGGGCCACGGCCACGCGCACATGGTCGACTTCCGACCAGCGCGCCGACCACAGGATATGCACGATCCGCCCGTCCTTGTGAACGTAGCGGTTCTCGAAGCAGAGCATATCGACGCCCGCCATGATGTCGCGCGCCGCCTGCAGGGTACGTTCGCGATCATCGGGGAAAACCAGCTCGATCATGGCCCGCCCAATCAATTCCTCGGGCGAATAGCCAAAAATCCGCTCACAGGCGGGACTAACTCCAACAAAGCGACCTTCACGACTGACAACACAGATGGCATCCAGCAGCAGATCCATCACATTGTTGTTGACCATGAAACCGGCGTTTCTCATTGGCATTGCGGCCTTCCCTACAGCAACTTGCACAGCATGGGACATCGGGTTCAACCGCTCCAACCTTACAGGCCATGTCTTTGCTCGATGAAAAAACTTTACGGTGCATCGCAGGCAACAGGCTTCAGCCCCTGCCCCCGCCATGCAACGATAGCACCTGCAGCCCGTCGAATTGGCCATGCCTGGCTAAGCACAGTGACTGGAGTTTTGGCCTTGCGCCAGGCCTCTCAAAAAACAGCACCCGGCCTGATGATGACGCGTCCGGAGACTGAGTCACAGCGGATATTCCAGGTACTTGATGCGCAGTCTTACGCGAGTGCCTGCCTTTTCAGATCACACCCAGCAGCCAGCCACCACCACGCCGTTTCTGCGCGACGCCAGCGGTTGCTGATTTTCCATACCAGCGAGACAATCCTGTATGTAAAAACAGTATCTGGTCAGTCACACGTGCCCCTTCCTCCCGAGCTTTATTACCTCAGCAACTTCCGCACGGCACTCGCCTGGGTGAACGAGCGTTATGCCGACCTGCTGACGAGCGAGGAACAGCTCTTTCTTCGCGAATTTGCCGTCACCGACTGGCCTGCCCAGGCTCTGCTGGTGCGCATGATCATGCGCCGGGGCGTGCACTTTCGCCGCAGCAAGCTGGTCTATGCCGAAATCGGCGATACCGAAGCGGCCGCTGCCGTGCTGCTGGCCCGGGGCTGGATCAGTGATCGTGCGCCACTTGAAGCCGGTGAAGTGGCAGCGCTGCTGCGCAAGGATGAAATGCTCGCCCAGCTGCCGCTAACCGACCGGCGCAGCACTCAGAAGAAGAGCGACCTGGATGCGCAGTTGCAGGCTCTCGGACTGCCCGCAAAGCCCTTTTCGGACTGGTGCCCGGCTTTGGAGGACCGTATCTATACCCTGCTGGTCGGCGAGTTCTGTGATCGCCTGCGGCTGATGTTCTTCGGCAATCTCGCCCAGGACTGGTCGGAGTTCGTGCTGGCCGATCTGGGCATCTACCGTTACGAGCCCGTCGAGATCGGCCCCGAGTCACGGGGCTTTCGCTGCCGGCAGGATGTCGACGACTACCTGCAGCTCTACCGTTGGCGCGAGCGTTTCGAGTCGGGCGAGCCGGTCGATGCCATACTGCCTGCCCTGCTCGCCTTCAGCAGCGACAATCCGCACCTGCTTTCCCGCCATGCGCGGCTGCAATTCCAGCTGGCCCAGCAACTGGAACGCCAGGGTCGGCTTGACGAGGCGCTGGCGCTCTATCAAGTCTGCGACCACGGCGAGGCCCGCTGGCGTCAGGTGCGCGTACTGGAACAGCTCGACCGTCCGGCCGAGGCCCTTGAGCAGGCGCAGCACTTCAGCACCCAACCGCATAGCGATGAAGAGGCTCAGCGTCTGGGGCGCGCCCTACAGCGGCTGCAGCGCAAGCTTGGCGTTGCGCAGACAGGCAGACGCCAGGCGCCGGCTGAATGCCGTTTTGAGCTGAGCCTGGCGCGCCCGCCACAGGGCAGCGTGGAGTTCGCCGTACGCGACCATCTGCACGATGCTGCCGCGCCGGTGCACTACGTCGAGAACACCCTGCTCTGCAGCCTGTTCGGCCTGCTGTGCTGGGAGGCGATCTTCGCGCCGTTGCCGGGTGCATTCTTTCATCCCTTTCACAGCGGCCCGGCCGACCTCTACCGAGATGACTTCCATGCCCGGCGCCAGCACCTGTTCGAGGATTGCCTGGCACGGCTGGACCGTGAGGAGCACGGCGAGCGGATTCGCCAGCGCTACCACGAAAAGTTCGGCATCCAGTCGCCATTCGTGTTCTGGGAAGGGCTGGACGAGCCTCTGCTGGAACAGGCGCTGCTGTGCATCCCCGCCCGGCATCTGCGCGCCTGTTTCGAACGCCTGCTGCGTGATCTCAAGGCCAACCGCGCCGGTATGCCCGACCTGATTCAGTTCTACCTGGCCGAGCGGCGCTACCGGATGATCGAGGTGAAAGGTCCCGGCGACCGCCTGCAGGACAACCAGAAACGCTGGCTGGCCTTTGCCGCCGAGCACGGCATCCCCGTCGAGGTCTGTTACGTGAGCTGGGACGCGGCATGACCTACTCGGTGGCCGTCCGCGCCCTCTGCGAGTTCACCGCCAAGGAGGGCGACCTCGACCTGCGTTTCACCCCATCGCCGACAGCCCAGGAAGGCATTGCCGGGCACCAGACGGTTGTCAGCCGACGCGGTGACAGCTACCTGGCCGAACTGCCGCTGAGCGGTCACTACCCGGGCCTGCTGGTTAGCGGTCGCGCCGACGGCTATGACCCGGAGCGCAACCGGCTGGAGGAAATCAAAACCCACCGCGGTGACATCAGCCGCATTCCGGCCAACCACCGCGCACTGCACTGGGCGCAGGTAAAGGTTTACGGCTGGCTGCTCTGCCAGCAACTCGGCCTGGATGAGCTGGAGCTGGCCGTCGTTTACTTCAACGTGCTCACCCATACCGAGAATGCCTTCGTTGAAGTGCTGAGCGCCGATGCTCTGGGCGAATTCTTTGCCGAGCAGTGCCAGCGTTTCCTGCAATGGGCCGAACAGGAAGAAGCCCACCGAGCACGCCGCGATAGCTATCTGCAGGCGCTGAGCTTTCCCTACCCCGACTTTCGCCGAGGCCAACGGCAACTGGCAGAGGCGGTGTACCGCTGCGCCCGCGACGGCAATACCCTGATGGCGCAGGCCACCACCGGCATCGGCAAAACGCTGGGCACCCTCTTCCCCCAACTCAAGGCCATGCCAGGCCAGCAACTGGACCGGCTGTTCTTCCTGACCGCCAAGACGCCCGGCCGGCGCCTGGCCCTGGATGCCCTGCAGCGCCTGCGTGATCAGCAGAGCCCAACACCTTTGCGCGTGCTGGAGCATGTCGCCCGCGACAAGGCCTGCGAGCACCCGGAAAAAAGCTGTCATGGTGAATCCTGCCCCCTGGCCAAGGGCTTCTACAATCGTCTGCCCGAAGCCCGGAAAGCCGCCCTGCAGGACGGCTGGCTGACCCAGGAGCGGGTACGCGCCATCGCCCTGGCCCACCAGGTCTGTCCTTACTACCTGAGCCAGGAACTGTGCCGCTGGGCTGATGTGGTGGTGTGTGACTACAACTACTACTTCGATCTCGGCGCCCTGCTCTATGGCCTGGCGCAGATCAACGAGTGGCGCGTGGCCGTGCTGGTGGACGAGGCGCACAACCTGGTCGAGAGGGCCCGCGGCATGTACAGCGCCGAACTCGATCAGCTGGAGTTTCACGAGCTGTGCCGCATCGCCCCCGCCAGCCTGCGCAGCACCCTGCAGCGGGTCAGCCGGCACTGGGAGCAGCTCAACCAGGTACAGCAGGACGACTACCAGATTCACCCGCTGGTGCCTGACCTGCTGGTGGCGGCCCTGCAACGGACGGTCAGCGCCATCACCGATCATCTGACCGACCACCCCAACGGCCAGGATCGTCTGCTGCTGCAGTTCTATCTGAACGCCATGCTGTTCTGCCGGCTCAGCGAGGCCTATGGGCCGCACTCGCTGTTCGACGTGACCCGCCAGGACAGCCAGGCCATCGGCGACCACACCACCCTGTGCCTGCGCAACATCGTGCCAGCGCCGTTTCTGGCTGAACGTTTCAGCAACGCTCACACCACAACCCTGTTCTCCGCCACCCTGCGCCCGGCCAACTATTACCAGGATCTGCTGGGGCTGCCCGAGGAAACCCAGTGGATCGACGTGGAGTCGCCCTTCTCCGCCGAGCAGCTGGATGTACGGGTGGTACGCAACCTCTCGACCCGCTACCAGCACCGCGACGCCAGCCTGGATCCCATCTGCCGGCTGATGGCCGAGCAGTACCAGCGCGCACCCGGCAACTACCTCGCGTTCTTCAGCAGCTATGCCTACCTGCAACAGGTGCGCGAACGCTTCAACGCGCTGTATCCGGCGATAGCCAGC
>CALMID010000527.1 GCA_937863915.1 uncultured Pseudomonas sp. | reverse complement strand
GTCTGGCAACGCAAGTTCGGTGAGCTGCCCGGTGACGCCAAGAGCCGCGCCCAGCAGGGGCGCTTTCTCGCCTATCGTGGTTTTTCCGCTGAGCAGATCAGTCGTCTGCTGCGCGGGGCAGTCGACGACTGAGTCCTTGGCCGGAGTGGGCCTTCAGCTGTTCTGTGCCCAGTGTTGCGGCAGGTTGATGAAGTCGATCAGCTCGCGCAGGCGGCCGTGGTCGCGGCCATTGAACTGGAAGGCCAAACGTATCAGGTCGCAGAACTCCGGCTCATCGCTTTCCAGCTCGCAGTAGGGGCGCTGCTGGAAATCACCGGCGACACACAGGTCGCGGAATTCCTTGTGCAGGGTCTTCAGCGCCGGTTCACTGAGCGGATGGTTCAGGCGCATGACGAACTGCTCCTTGAGCCAGCGACTGGAGTGGAAGTTGCGGTAGAAACGGGCGATCTCCTGAACGGCATCCTCGGCAGTATGCACCAGCCGCACCAGGCGCAGGTCGCTGGGCAGGATGTAATGATTGGCTTCCAGCTGCGCGCGCATGAACTCCAGGGCACCATGCCAGTAGCGGCCATCCGGCTGGTCGAGCAGGACCACCGGAACCAGCGGGCTCTTGCCGGTCTGAATCAGGGTCAGTACCTCCAGCGCTTCGTCGAGGGTGCCGAAGCCACCCGGGCAAAGCACCAGCGCATCGGCTTCCTTGACGAAGAACAGCTTGCGCAGGAAGAAGAAGTGAAACGACAGCAGATTGCCGGTGCCTTCGACCACCGCGTTGGCATGCTGCTCGAAGGGCAGGGTTATGTTGAAGCCCAGGCTGTTCTCGCTGCCGGCACCTTCGTGGGCGGCGGCCATGATGCCTTCGCCGGCGCCGGTAATGACCATCAGGTTGTAGCGCGCCAGCGCCTCACCCAGCTGACGGGCCAGGCCGTAGAGCGGATGGTCGGTGGGCGTGCGCGCCGAGCCGAAGACGGTGACCTTGCGCCGGCGCTTGAACTGTTCGAGCAGGCTGAAGGCCATTTCCATTTCGCGCAGGGTCTGCAGCATGATCTTGGCGTCCCAGCGGTTGCGGTCGGCCTGGGCCATGCGTGCCACGCTCATGAACATTTCCTGGTACAGCGCCTTGTTCGGGCTGTTGGGCGGGGTGGCGTTGCGGGCCAGCTCTGCGACCTGCTGTGCCAGGTCGATGCTGCCGGTCTGGAAGTGACGGGAAAGATAGTCATCCGGTTCGTAGGGCATACCGATACTCCTGAGGTATGTGTACGGCACTGACGGACAGGGAGCAGTGCCGCGTGGCTCTCCTGTCAGTCAGTATGGCTGGATGTGACCCGTGTGCCCGGCAAAAGTGCCGGGCTATCTGTAACCGGATGACTCAGATAACGATCTGCTCGCCCGGCTCGGGGATGTTGGCGTCCCAGTTCAGGCGGCTTTTCAGTTCGCCCTGCAGCACCTTCATCTTTTCCAGCTCGCCGTGAACCAGATACAGCTCCGGGTGATGGTCGAAGTGGCTGACCCAGTCGATCAGCTGCGATTGTCCGGCATGGGCGGAGAAGCCGCCCAGGGTGTGAACCTTGGCCTTGACCGCAATGCGCTGGTGCAGCAAACGCACGGTCGGTGCGCCGTCGACGATGTTGCGGCCGAGGGTGCCGGCGGCCTGGAAGCCGGGGAACACCAAGTGACATTCGCTGCGCCAGAGGTTGTGCTTGAAGTGGTGGACGATGCGCCCGCCGGTGCACATGCCGCTACCGGCAATGATGATCGCGCCGCTCTTGATCCGGTTGATCGCCATGGAGTCTTCCGGCGAGGCGGTGATGCGCAGCGGCGGTAACCACTTGCGCAGATCACCGTTACCGTTTTGCTGGATCAGGGCACGATCCTGCTCGTCGAACTGGTCGTGGAAGCGTGAGTAGATCTGATTGGCGCGAATGGCCATGGGGCTGTCGAGGAACACCGCCTGCTGCGGCAGACGTCCCTCATGGTAGAAGCGGCCGAGGTAATACAGCAGGTCCTGGGTGCGGCCGACGGCGAAGGACGGAATCAGCACATTGCCGCCATCCCGATGGGCCTGCTGGAGAATCTCGGCCAGCTCGTCGATGGTCTCCTCGGTGCAGCGGTGATCACGGTCACCGTAGGTCGACTCCATCAGCACCACGTCGGCGCGATCGAGGAAGGTCGGGTCCTGCATCAGTGGCGAACAGGCATTACCCAGATCGCCGGAGAACACCAGACGCCGCGTAATGTGATGGTCGTGTATTTCCAGCTCGACGATGGCCGAGCCGAGAATGTGTCCGGCATTGTGGAAGGTCACGCTGATGCCCGGTGCCACTTCATGGGCCTGGCCGTAGGCCAGCGGCTGGCGCCGCTTGAGCGCGCGCTCGGTGTCCACCGTGTTGTACAGCGGCTTGACCTCGGGCTTGCCCAGGCGCGTGCGCCATTTGTTCTCCCACTCGGCGTCGTGCTCCTGAATGTGTGCGGCGTCCAGCAGCATCAGTTCGATCAGTTCGCAGGTGGCATGGGTGGCAAAGATCGGTCCGCGAAAGCCCGAGGCGACCAGGCGTGGCAGCAGGCCGGAGTGATCGATGTGGGCGTGGGAGAGCACCACGGCATTGATCGATACCGGATCGAACGGAAAGGGCTGTTCGTTGGCCTGTTCTTCCTCGCGGCGCCCCTGACGCATGCCGCAATCCAGGAGGATGCGACTGCCCTCGCGTGACTCGAGCAGGTAGCATGAACCTGTGACTTGCTGGATGGCGCCGAGAAACGTAAGCAGGGCCATGTTCGATCTCCATTGGTTAAAAGTGCAGTATCGGCTGATTGGTCAAGCCTGGCAGCAAATCGGCCGGTTCGTCTTGATACATATCAGGATGAAAAGTCGCACGTCTGCCTAGACTGCACGATATAGCCAACATGGAATGGTACTCAATGACACAGATTCTCCCCGATAGCGCAACGCTGGACAGCCACGCCAGTACTGAACCCGAGTTTGCCCGCTGGCGCGGCGGCTATGGCGTGATCGTTCACGACCTGGCCACCCAGGCGGCGGTCTACCGCATGGCCCACCAACTGGTGCAAATGGGACTGCAGGCGGATCTGGCCAGCGCCTATCGGCTGTTCACGGCCCTCGATCGGCTGAGCAGTGCCGCCCTGTGGCTGGTGGTGCACATGACCTATGCCCGGCGCGTGCGCTGCAACGGCGAGGCGCTGGCCGCCGACGACTTCAAGGCGCAGCCCGAAGGCCATACGGGCGGGGCGCTGAACATGGTGCCGGCCTACGCCGGTTACCTGGGTCTCAATGCCCTGACCGGGCAGACCCGCGGCTGGCTGATGGGCCAGGGCCACTGCGTGGCGGCGATCGAGAGCCTCAACCTGCTCACCGATAACCTGCACCCCGAACAACAACAGCGTTATGCCGATGGCGAGGCCGGCATGAGCCGCCTGGTCGCCGACTTCTACAGCTACGTACAGGCGGCCGATGGCAGCGTGGCCGTGCCGCTGGGCAGTCACGTCAATCCGCACACTGCCGGCGGCATTGCCGAAGGTGGCTATCTCGGCTTTGCCGAACTGATGTATACCCACATGCCGCTGCCCGGCGAGACGCTGGTGGCCTTCCTTTCCGACGGCGCGGCCGAGGAACAGCGCGGCAGCGACTGGATGCCGCGCTGGTGGCGTGCCGAGGACTGTGGCACGGCGCTGCCGGTGATGATCGCCAATGGCCGGCGCATCGAGCAGCGCACCGAACTGGGCACTGCCGTCGGCCTGGAGGGTTTCTGCGAGCACCTGCGCCGCTGTGGTTTCGACCCGATCCGTTTCGATGGTCGCGATCCGGCCGCCTTTGTCTGCACGCTCTGGGAGATGGAGCAGCGCCTGGCGCACCGCAAGCATGAGCTGGCCAATGGCGTGATCGGTTATCCGTTGCCGCTGCCTTACGCCATTGCCCAGACCGAGAAGGGCTTCGGTTTCTATGGCGCTGCGAGCAACGCCGCACACAACCTGCCGCTGCCGGGTAACCCGCAGTCTGATGAGCAGGCGCGCGCGCTGTTCAATCAGCATGCCGGCAAACTCTGGGTGGCGCCGCAGGAGCTGGCCGACAGCTGCGCGCTGTTCGTCCACAGCCGTGCCGGGCGTGCCGCCGAGCGGGACAACCCGCTGGCCACGCGGCGTCCGCCGCTGCCCCAGCTGCCAGCGTTGAGCTACCGCAGCAGCGCGGCGTCGCCGATGTCGGCGCTGGATGATTTCTACCCGCAGCTGGTGGCGCTCAACCCGCACCTGCGCGCGCGGGTCGGCAACCCCGACGAGCTGGCCAGCAACAAGCTGGGCGGCGTGCTCAAGGCGCTGCGTCATCGCGTCAGTCAGCCGGAAGGGCCGTTGGAGGCACTGGATGGCCAGGTCATCACGGCGCTCAACGAAGAAGCGGTGGTGTCGGCCTGCCTGGCCAATCAGGGCGGGCTCAATCTGGTGGCCAGCTATGAGGCGTTCTGTCCGAAGATGCTCGGCGCGGTACGCCAGAGCCTGATCTTTGCCCGTCTGCAGAAAGAAGCCGGGCGCCCGGCCGGTTGGCTGGGCTGGCCGCTGGTGGCGACCTCGCACACCTGGGAGAACGGCAAGAACCAGCAGTCGCATCAGGACACCACCTTCTGCGAAGCCCTGCTGGGTGAGATGAACGACATGGTGCGGGTGCTCTTCCCGCTGGATTACAACAGCCTGCTCGCCCTGCTGCCTGGCATCTATCACAGTCGCGGCCAGCTGGCCTGTGTGGTGGCAGCCAAGCGCGAGCGTCCCTGTCATCTGAGCCAGGCTCAGGCCGAACAGCTGGCCCGTGACGGCGCCATCGTCCTGGCCGAACAGGCCGGACACGATGCGCTGCTGCTGATTGCCACCGGCAGTTATCAGCTGGCCGAGGTGCAGCGTGCCGCTGAGCGATTGGCCGCCGCGGGCATCGGTTATCGTCTGGTCTATCTGCAGGAGCCGGGACGCTTCCGTGCACCACGCGATGCCTGGGAGGCTGGCGCGGTGGCCAGCGAGGCGGTGCGCGAGGCGATCTTCCCGGCGACCTATGGCAAGCGCCTGTGGCTGACCCATATGCGTCCGGAGGTGGCCCGTGGTCATCTCTGGCCGTTGTTTCCGCAGGCCGCGCAGTCTGTCGTGCTGGGCTATCGCAACCGTGGCGGCACGCTCAACGAAGCCGGCATGCTGTTCGCCAATGGCTGCAGCTGGGCGCATGTCCTTTCGTCTTGTGCGGATTTGCTCGCCAGTGATGATGTGAGACTCTTGTCCCAAGACGAGGCCGCTGCGGTGGCCGGTCAGGGAGACCCAAGCATCCTGCGTTGAGGCAGGCGGGTCCGACCAGAACAATAACAACAAGATTCTGGAGAGCGCGTATGCCCAAGCTGACGCTGGAACTGGATGTCGACCTATACCGCCTGCTGGTGCAGGCGGCACGCAGCAACGACAGTTCGCTGGAAGATGAATGCGTGCGCCGCCTGGAAGGTGGCGTGCGTCGCTCACGCTACGTCGAGGCGCTGCTCGCCGAGCTGCATGCCGATGCCGAGTTGCCCAAGCGGCGTGACAAGAGCTGATCCTGCACTGTCCGTTTCTGCTGCGCAGGGCTTTGTCGCTAGCGACTTAATTCAATCACTCCATCGCAATATGCGACTGATGCATCCGCAACAAAAAGCCCGGCCAAGTGCCGGGCTTTTTGTTGTTCGGGCGTTTTACTCCAGGCCGCAGTCGGTCTGGGTGAAGCGCTCGGTCGCGACCGGCAGGTTGCTCTTGTACTCGCTGAAGCTGTAGGTCAGCACCGCGCCGCGGGCGAGCAGCTGGCGGTAGCCGGTATTGCGGCAGACGCTGGCAGTCAGCTGCTGGCGCATGCTGTCGGGATTGCCGCGCATCTTGGCGGCATGCTCCGGGCGCACGCTGAGGTGGTTGATCAGCTGGTTGCCTTCGACGGTGTAGCCCTGGTCGAGGATGTCCTCGTTGATGGCGCGGGGCGTGCCGACGCTGCTCTCGCGGGCAACCTGTTCGAGCATCTTGGTCAGTTCGTAATCCTTGAGGGTGGCAGCCTGAGCGGTAGCGGCCATCAAACAGGCGGCCAGGGTGCAGGTGAGGTTAACGGCAGTCAGGCGCAACATGAGGTACGGCTCCACTCGGGCGAAAATCCTTGGACCGGCCATCCGTGCCGGCGGTTCAGTGGCCATTCTACCCGTCGTCGCGGCTGTGGTCTGCTGGACGACCTGCGCCCGCAGGTCGCAGAGGGCCTGATAGACTGCGCGCCCTTTTCCCCCAGAGTCCTGTTCCCTCAGTGTCCTGCTCATGAGCGATAGCGCCAATTCCCCCTTGCCCTCTCACCCGGTGGCGCGCCTGCGTGCCGAGCGTCTGGCGCGGGCCAGCAAGCCCTTTCTCGCCCGCGGTGGGCGCGCCGAGCGTTGCGAGCAGTGCCGCGTCGCTCCGGAATACTGCCTGTGCCACCTGCGCCCCCAGGTGCCGGCGCGTTCGGCGGTGTGCCTGGTGATGCACGATCAGGAGTCGCTCAAGCCGAGCAATACCGGTTGGCTGATTGCCGATGTGGTGGCCGATACCTTCGCCTACGGCTGGTTGCGCACGGAGGTGGATGAGCGCCTGCTGGCCCTGCTTGATGATCCGCAGTACCAGCCTTATCTGGTCTTTCCCGGCGAGTTCGTCGAGCCGGCGCGGGTCACTCACGAGGTGCAGGAAGAGGAGGGCAAGAGGCCGCTGTTCATCCTGCTCGATGCCACCTGGCCGGAAGCGCGCAAGATGTTCCGCAAGAGCCCCTATCTGGAGCGTTTCCCGGTGCTCAGCCTGTTGCCCGAGCAGCTGTCACGCTACCGCCTGCGTCGCTCCAAGCGTGATGACCACCTGTGCACGGCAGAGGTCGCAGCGCTGTGCCTGGGACTGGCCGGCGACGAGCAGGCCGCCGCGGCGCTGGATGCCTATCTGGACGTGTTTGCCGAGCGCTACCTGGCGGCCAAGCGGCACATTGCCGTGGATGAACAGAGCCCGGCGCACCAGGCCCTGCAACCCTTTCTGCGGCTGACCGATCCGGCTTAGTGAGCGGCGGCCGCCTTGCGCGGCCACAGCTGGGCCAGCAGCATGCCGACAAACATCAGGGCGCAGCCGATATAGCCCTTGAGCGCCAGTTCCTCGCCGAGGAACAGGGCGCCGGCAATGGCGGCGAACACCGCTTCCAGCGACAGGATGATCGCCGCGTGGGAGGCGATGGCATGCTGCTGGGCCACCACCTGCAGGGTGTAGCCGATACCCACGGCGATCAGGCCGCCATACAGCAGCGCCGGCCCGGCCTGGAGGATGGCCTCGAAGCGAATCTCTTCCAGCACGGCGGCGAGGATCAGGCTGACTACGGCGCAGGTGATGAACTGGATCACGGCCAGGCGGATGGCGTCATGCCGGCTGGCAAAGAAACCCACCAGCAGCACGTGCACGCCCCATACGCAGGCACCGGCCAGCTGCAGCCAGTCGCCGGAGGCCACCTGGAAGTTGTCGCCGACGCTGAGCAGGAACATGCCGACCACCGCCAGCGAGGCGCCGAGCCAGGTGCCCATGCCGGTCTTGTGGCCCAGCGCCAGGCCCAGCAGCGGCACGATGATCACGTACAGGCCGGTGATGAAGCCGGAGTTGGTCACGCTGGTGAACAGCAGGCCGACCTGTTGCAGGTTGATCCCCAGGGTCAGCGCCAGGCCCATGGCGATACCGCCGGCCAGCAGGCTGCGGTTGAACGGTTCGTGTTTGGCTCCGGCCGGTTTCCAGAAGAACAGTGGCAGCAGCACCAGGGCGCCCATGGCGAAACGCAGGCCGGTGAACAGGAAGGGGCCGATGGCCTCCATACCGGCACGCTGGGCGACGAAGGCGGCGCCCCAGATCATGGCGGTCAGGAGCATCAGCAGGTCGGCGCGCAGGGCTTGGCGTGGCATGGTACGGCTCTAATCCAGCGTAAAGGGAGGCCGCAGACTGTGCCGCAATCGCCTGAACTTGACCAGTGGGTTAACTGACGCCGGCATGAACTTGTCGTTTATTCGCACAAGGCTTTCGCCTGGCTGTCACTCCTGTGCAAAATGGCGCCCTGAATACCACTGGCAGCTCAGTGCGTGACGCGGCAAGGCCCGCCACGACGACAAAAACAAAAGGATTCGCCATGGCCAGCTACGAGATCCTCATCGCCGATGACCATCCGCTGTTCCGCAGCGCCCTGCAGCAGGCCCTGAGCCTGGGCCTGGGCCCGGACGTGCGGCTGGCCGAAGCCGACAGCATTGCCGCCCTGGAAAGCCGCCTGGCGGAGAAACAGGACTGGGACCTGGTGCTGCTCGACCTGAACATGCCGGGTGCCTACGGCTTCTCCGGCCTGGTGTTGCTGCGCGGGCAATACCCGCAGATTCCGGTGGTGATGATTTCGGCTCAGGAAGAGCCGGCCGTGATCGGGCGCGCCCGCGAGTTCGGCGCCACCGGCTTCATTCCCAAGTCCAGCCCGCTGGAAACCATCCAGCAGGCCGTACGTGCGGTGCTCGATGGTGATGCCTGGTGGCCGCCGCAGACCGCCGCCGCGGCCAAGGTGTCTGCCGAGGCCAAGGCCGCCAGTGCTGGGCTGGCCAGCCTGACGCCGCAGCAGTTCCGTGTGCTGACCATGGTCTGCGATGGTCTGCTGAACAAGCAGATCGCCTATGAACTGAGCGTGTCCGAGGCGACCATCAAGGCCCACGTCACCGCCATCTTCCGCAAGCTCAACGTGCGTACCCGCACCCAGGCGGCGCTGCTGCTGCAGCAGCTGGAGAGCATTCCGCAAGCGCCATCCGAGCAGGGCCCTGATACGCCTTGATGCTTTTTTGACAGGCCAGCCGCTAGGCTGGCCTTCTTATTTCAACGAGTTTTCCGCATGTCGCCATTCAAAGGCCAGACCGGCCTCAAACGCATTCTCAACGCCACCGGCTATTCCTTCGCCGGCCTCAAGGCCGCTTTCCAGGGCGAGGCGGCGTTCCGTCAGCTGGTGCTGATCAACGTCATTCTGATTCCCATCAGCCTGTTCCTCGACGTCAGTCGCGGCGAGCGGGCGTTGCTGATTGCCGTCTGCCTGCTGGCACTGATCGTCGAGTTGCTCAACTCGGCGGTGGAAGCGGCCATCGACCGCATCTCGCTGGACCTGCACCCGCTGTCGAAGAATGCCAAGGACATGGGCAGCGCCGCGCAGTTCGTCGCCCTCAGCCTGATCGGCGTGGTCTGGGCCTGCATCCTGCTGGGTTGATCAGGCGATCGACGGCAGATTGATCTGATCGCTGCGCGTGACACCGGCGGTAAAGCTGCTGCATAGCTCGAGAAATTCACGCATCGCCGCGGTCTGGTACTTCTGCTTGTGCCAGATGAACCAGAACTGCCGGCTCAGATCCAGCTGCGGCGTTTCCAGCGGTACCAGGCTGCCGCGGCGGAAGGCATCGCGCAGGGCCAGGCGGGAAATGCAGCCGATACCCAGCCCCGACTCCACGGCGCGTTTGATCGCTTCGGTGTGCTCCAGCTCCAGGCGGATATTCAGCGGCGCCGGGTGATGGCGCATGGCCTGGTCGAAGGCCAGGCGCGTGCCGGAGCCGCGCTCGCGCAGAATCCACGCCTCACGGCTCAGTTCCTCCAGGCTTACCTCGCGCCGGCCGGCCAGCGGGTGCTGCGGGGCGGCGAATACCACCAGTTCGTCGGCCACCCAGGGCTGCACCTCCAGGTCCGCATGCTGGCAGTCCCCTTCGATCAGGCCCAGGTCCAGCTCGTAGTTGGCCACCTGCTGCACCACGTGGGCGGTGTTGTGCACCTGCAGGCCGACCTTGCATTCCGGATGGCGCTGCATGAAATGGCCGATCAGCAGGGTGGCCAGGTAGTTGCCCACCGTCAGGGTGGCGCCGACTTGCAGTGAGCCAAAGCCATGGCCGCCGGATAGCAGCTGTTCAATCTCGCGGGTCTGGTCGAGCAGGCCGACGGCGCGGGGCAGCAACTGGCGGCCGAGGGCGTTGAGGGCCAGGCGCTTGCCCAGACGGTCGAACAGCTGGCAATCGAACTGGCGCTCCAGTTCGGCCAGCGCGGTGCTGGTGGCCGATTGCGACAGGGCGAGGCTTTCCGCTGCGCGCGACACGCTGTCGTGGCGGGCAACTTCGGCGAACACCTGCAATTGGCGCAGGGTGAGCTTCATGGCGGACTCCGGTGCGACCTTGGGTCACTGGTGCGAGTGGTCAGAGTGATTAAGCTTAGGCCGGCAAAACGCTGCTTATCTGATATTGAGATAATAAATATCAGAATAATCAATTTCTCAGATGATAAGCCCCTGCGTAATCTATGGCTATCGCGCCCGGCCGGGCGTACCTGCATCTCTGGAGTGATTGATGAGCAACCTGAACGTCGAGCGTGTACTGAGCGTGCACCACTGGAACGACACCCTGTTCAGCTTCAAGTGCACCCGCGACCCGGGCCTGCGCTTCGAGAACGGCCAGTTCGTCATGATCGGACTGCAGCAGCCCAACGGCCGTCCGCTGATGCGCGCCTACTCCATCGCCAGCCCGAACTATGAGGAAAACCTCGAGTTCTTCAGTATCAAGGTGCCCGATGGCCCGCTCACCTCGCAGCTGCAGCACCTCAAGGAAGGCGACGAGATCATGATCAGCAAGAAGCCCACCGGCACTCTGGTGCTGGGCGACCTGCTGCCGGGCAAGCACCTGTACCTGCTCTCCACCGGCACTGGTCTGGCGCCCTTCATGAGCGTGATCCAGGACCCGGAAGTGTACGAGCGCTTCGAAAAGGTGATTCTGGTGCACGGCGTGCGTTACGTGAACGAAGTGGCCTACCACCAGTTCATCACCGAGCACCTGCCGAAGAACGAGTTCTTTGGCGATGCCGTGCGCGACAAGCTGATCTACTACCCGACCGTAACCCGCGAGCCGTTCGAGAATCAGGGCCGCCTGACCGACCTGATGCGCAGCGGTAAGCTGTTCGCCGACATCGGCCTGCCGCCGATCAACCCGCAGGACGACCGCGCCATGATCTGCGGCAGCCCGGCCATGCTGGATGAAACCAGCGAAGTGCTGGACAGCTTCGGCCTGAAGATCTCCCCGCGCATCGGCGAGCCGGGTGACTACCTGATCGAGCGCGCCTTCGTCGAGAAGTGATCGGCCGTATCAGGTGACAGCAAAAAGCCCGGTCTGACCGGGCTTTTTTGTGCCTGTAACGTCCTGAACAAGCTTCAGGCCGGCACCACTTCCAGCACGCGGATCTCCCCGGCGACGGGGTAATGCCAGCGTACCTGCACATCCCAGAAGCGCACGCCGTAGCGGCGCTCGGGCGTCGGCTGCTGGTAGGCCGGGCGCGGGTCCTGGGCCAGGCATTGCTCGATCAGCTCGACCAGCGGCTCACCCAGGCGCCGGGCGTGGTCCTCGGCCTGCAGGCGGGCCTCGGGACTCCAGTGCACGGCGATGGCGGCGGGTGGTGCCTCGGCAATGGCATTGCGCGCGAAGGGCAGGCTGTCGGCATAGGGCACGTAGGGTTTGATATCCAGCACCGGGGTGCCGTCGAGCAGATCGATGCCGGAGAGCAGCAGGCGCCCCGGCTCGATGCTGTCGAGTTTGACCACCGACTGGCCGATGCCGTTGGGCCTGTGGGTGGCGCGGCTGGCGAAGACGCCGATCGAGGCGTTGCCACCCAGACGGGGAGGCCGCACCTTGAGCCGTGGCTTGTCCTCCAGCGCCTGATGGAAGAGAAACAGCAGCCAGACATGACTGACCTGTTCCAGCCCGGCGACCGCCGCCGGGTCGTTGAACGGCGGCAGCAGCTCCAGTATCCCGCGCGCCGCCGGGGCCAGTTGCGGCTGGCGCGGGATGGCGAACTTCTCCTTGAAGCAGGAGTGGACGATACCGACGGGACTGACGCTGTACTGCATGGCGTGGGCTCACTGGGAAACCCCGCCATGCTAACCGATTGGCAGGGTAGAGGCTCAGAGACAGGCCAGCGCCTGCTGCAGGTCGGCCAGCAGGTCGCGCGGGTCTTCCAGACCGACATGCAGGCGCAGCAGGTGACGGCCCTGCCAGCGTGATGCCGTGACGCTGCGTTGGGCGGCGGGGCTGACCGGGATGATCAGGCTTTCGAAACCGCCCCAGCTGTAGCCACGACCGAACAGGCGGCAGGCATCGACGACCCGGTGCAGGGCCGCTTCGCTACTGCCTTCGGGAAGCAGTACACCGAGCAGGCCGCAGGCGCGCGAGGTGTCGTAGTCACGTTGCCACAGCGCGTGGCCGGGGCTGCCGGGCAGTGGCGGGTAGAGCACCTGCGCGACCTGCGGCTGGTCGCTCAGCCACTGGGCAATCTGCAGGGCGCTTTGGGCATGCTGGCCGAGGCGTACGCCGAGGGTGCGCAGGCCGCGCAGGCCGAGGTAGGCATCGTCGCTGCTCACCGCCAGTCCGAGGCCGCGCCAGCAGCGCTCGATGGCCGGGCGCGTGCGCTCGTTGCTGAGGATGGCGCCGAGCATCACGTCGGAGTGGCCGACGATGTACTTGGTGGCGGCATGGATGGACACGTCGATGCCCAGCTCGAACGGCCGCCAGCCCAGCGGCGTGGCCCAGGTGTTGTCGGCCACCAGGTACAGCCCGTGGCGCTTGGCCACGGAGCTCAGGGCCGGAATGTCCTGAACCTCGAAGGTCAGCGAGCCGGGCGATTCGGCAAAGATCAGGCGGGTATTGGGCTGCACCAGCGTCTCAATGGCGGCGCCGAGTAGCGGGTCGTAGAAGGTGGTGCTGATGCCCAGTTGCGCCAGCAGGCCGTGGCAGAAACTGCGGGTCGGATCATAGGCCGAGTCGGTCATCAGCAGATGATCGCCCGGGCGCAGCAGGGCCAGCAGCGTGGTGGTGATGGCCGACAGGCCGGAGGGCGTGAGACGGCAGCCGGCCGCGCCCTCCAGGCTGCACAGGGCCTGTTCCAGCGCCAGACCGGGCGGGTTGCTGTGGCGGCCGTAGGAGTGGCGGCTGCCGTGGCTGGCCTGCATCTCGGCGACATCGGCAAACAGCAGGGTTGAGGCCCGCACCAGTGGCGGGTTGACCGGTGCGCCGGCGCTGGCTTCAGGTCGCCCTTCGTGGGCGAGTCGGGTGTCGGGATGCAACAGTTGGTCAGTCATTGGGATGGTCACTGGCGGAGGCAGCCTGCTGGCGCTGTTGCAGGCTGCGCAGGCGGCGGATCAGGTAATCGAGGTGCAGGTGCAGGTCGTACAGCTCGCTGGAATAGGACAGCGGCACTTCGACCTTGGCCAACTGGTCTTCCAGTTGCTCCAGCTGAGCCAGCTCGGCATGCAGGGCGCTCGGCGGCGTGCCGCTGTCGAGCTTGTGCTCGACCTCGCGCAGGTACTTGTACCAGCGGTAGATGCGCGCCCGGATACGCCAGCGGTACAGCGGGCCGACGGCCTTGAACAGCGGGATGAGCAGTACCAGCAGGGGAATCAGCAGGATGATGTAGCGGTCGGCCAGCGAGGCGATGCGAAACGGCAGGTAGCGCTGCAGCAGCGGCAGGCCCTTGTCGTGGTAATAGCGGGCCTCGCCCAGCAGCGGCAGGGTGACCGGCTTGGCGCTGGGGAACTGGCCGGGCTTGTCCAGCAGGGTGCCCTGGGCCATCACCTGGCGGGCGGCATCGAGGATCAGTGCCGACAGTGCCGGGTGGAAGTCGTCGTTGACCAGCAGGGTCGCGCTGGGGGCGAGCAGGGTGAGGTCACGTGCCGGGCTGTCGGTGGCCAGATTGAGCAGACCCTCGCCGACTTCGACCTGACGCAGGTAAGGCAGGCGCGCCTGGTAGGCCGCCGCTCGGCCGAAGTGCACCAGGCTGATGTCCTCGGCCGCGGCCAGGCGCTGGATCAGCACATTCTCGGCCGGGCCGATGAAGAAGGCCGCGTCCAGTTCATCCTTGAACAGTGCCTCCACTGCCGGGGTGCCGCCGACGGCCTGCCACTGGCTGGGGTAATCATCTGGTTCGATCTGGTTGGCCTGCAGGATGGCACGGGTCAGCGCCTGGGTGGCGCTGCCGTCGGCGCCCAGGGCCAGGCGCAGCGTCTGCAGATCGGCCATGCGTTCGAGTTTGACCTCGCGGCGGTGGAACAGCCACAGCGGTTCCTGGTAGACCGCGCCCAAGCTGTGCAGGCGGGCCTGTTGCTCGGCCGGCAGGCTCTGTTCGATGCCGCTCTGCACCAGCGCGAGATTCACGCCACTGGTGTCATCCAGCAGGCGGTTGAGGTTGTCGAACGAGCCATCGCTGGTGACCAGTTGAAGGTCGAAGCCCTGTTTGGCCAGTTCGCGCTGCAGCTTCTCGCCAAAGGCGGCATAGCCGCCGCCGGCAAAACCGGTGGCCATAGTGGCGTGCATGGGCGGTGGCGGGGCCACCAGCAGGAACACGGCCCCGACCAGGCCGGCCAGTACCGGCAGCAGCCACAGGTTGGCGCGCAGCATGATGGTGAGGTCCTGCAGCAATCGGCGCATAGGCACTCCAAAGCACGGTATTGGCCAAGGATAGCCGCAGGTGTTCCGTCTGGGTTAGTGAGCCTTAAGCCAGGCGCTGCGCGAGGCACGATCGTGGAAGGTCCAGGCGATGAAGCGGCTCTGCTTCTGCCCCTGGCTCATCTCGCCAATGTGCTGCTCGACCGCGCCGACGCTGCGCAGGGCCGCCTGCACCAGTGGCAGGTTGCCGGCCTTGGAAATCAGGCAGCTGAACCACAGCACCTGACCGGCCACCGCGCGGCTCTCGCGCACCATGCGCTGGACGAAGGTCGCCTCGCCGCCGGGGCACCACAGCTCGTTGCTCTGTCCGCCGAAGTTCAGCGCCGGCAGCTTGCGGCTGGGGTCCAGCTTGCCGAGGTTCTTCCACTTGCGCTGGCTGCCGCTGGCGGCCTCGGCGGCCGAACTGTGGAAGGGCGGGTTGCACAGGGTCAGGGTGAAGCGCTCGTCCGGCTGCAGCAGGCCGTCGAAAATCTGTTCGGGACTGACCTGCTGGCGCAGCTCGATGCGCGACTGCAGGCCGTTGGCGCGGATGATCGCCTGTGCCGAGGCCAGCGCCTGCGGGTCGATATCGGCGCCGAGAAACTGCCAGCCATAGTCGGCCTGGCCCAGCAGTGGGTAGATGCAGTTGGCGCCGGTGCCGATATCCAGCACGCGCACGGCCGCGCCACGGGGGATGGCGCCGTCATTGTCGGTCGCCAGCAGGTCGGCCAGGCCGTGCAGGTAATCGGCACGCCCCGGCACCGGCGGACACAGGTAGCCCGGCGGGATGTCCCAGTGCTGGATGCCGTAGAGCTGGGCCAGCAGCGCGCGGTTGAACACTCGCACGGCGGCGGGGTTGGCAAAGTCGATGCTTTGCTTGCCGTAGGGATTGAGGATGACGAACTCTGCCAGGGCCGGGCAGGCCTTGATCAGTGCGGGAAAGTCATAGCGGCCCTGGTGGCGGTTGCGCGGGTGCAGCTGGCCCTTGGCCTGAGGCGGGGTTGCGGCGTTGCTCTTGGAGTTGGGCTTGGGCTTGCGCGGCGCCGCGGTTGCGGGGCGCTGGGGCGGTCTGGACATCGGGGCACAGCCTGGCAGGTGACGGGGCGCATTGTCCCACAGTCACCGGCAGGCGTCAGGGTTGGCTCAGTAACCCAGGGCGTTCTTCAGGCGTGGCAGATTGGCGCCGACCCAGGCTTTGTCGATGGGGCCCCAGCTGCGGATTTCGTAGTGCCCGGCGTTGTTGCGTTCACCTTCGGCCTGGGTGAACTGGCAGTCGATATCCAGTTCCTCCAGCGCGGCGAGGGTGTCCTGGGCGGTGCGCCGTGGCATGCCGGTGACGGCCATCAGGGCCGGCACGCTGGTGGCCTGCCCGCTGTCGATCAGCCAGGCCACATAAAGGCGGCGGTAGAAGCTGGAGCGGGTTTTGCTGATCTCCATGGGCGACTCCTTACAACTGGGCCAAGGCGATATAGGTGGCGGCGCCGGCCAGGTAGCCGAGCAGGGCCAGCAGGCTGATCTTCTTCAGGTACCAGAGGAAGTCGATCTTCTCCATACCCATGGCCGCCACCCCGGCGGCCGAGCCGATGATCAGGCAACTGCCGCCCGTGCCGGCGCAGAAGGCCAGCAGTTCCCAGAACACGCCATCGGCGACGAACTGGCTCAGCCAGCTGGCCTGTTCGCCAGCGCCGGCCAGCGCTTCGGGAGTGACCAGCGGATACAT